>JAWBJM010000103.1:0-5068 GCA_038832545.1 Pyrobaculum sp. | reverse complement strand
CCTAACTAGTTGACTTCTCTTCAACTCACCGTGATTATCTATAATTCTCATAACGAATAACCCTGTTTCTGATGATGTCGTGTAGAACGATTCAATGGGGAGTGTGATATCGTATAATCCATCCTCCCGCATTAAGAATACATCACACCTGGTAAACTCCCGTCTACGGTGTCTATGGAACATTAGTAGTGCGAAGAGAACTTCGAAAGCTAGGAGCCTCATACCACCCGTTAATACAGCCACTACTTCACCGATTTTCTGCTCCTTCAGAAACCTCAATATCCTCGCTACATCATCATAGAAGTTTGTTCCAGATACCTCAACCTCGACAACACTAACTTTAGCTCCACCAATAATCTCCTTAAGTACTTCAATAGCTCTAACAACTTTCTTAACATCATGTTCTCCACCACTCATAGAATAAACTAGTGCAACAACATCACCAACATCCAAACCAACCTTCAATATCCCCCTAAGTGGAAGCTTCTCATCAAAACCAACAGTAACAACAACCAATTTCATATCCAATCTCCAGTTTAAACTAATAAAGTAAAATTTATAAACTGACTTATTAATGTTTCCGTATGAAGTAAAATTTATAAACCACTTTTCAATAAAATAGAAATGTTAGTACGGCGTGTCATTTTGAGAGTGGAAAATTGAGTCATGTTACAGTATTGTATGGTATTCCTGTGTATGGGAAGAGCGATTCGATCTTTACCATTAAAGTACCGCTATTAAAGGTTCACTTATATAATGAAGTTGTGTTCAACGCGTACAGATACCTTGTCTATAAGTTCTCGCAGTATGCTTTCATCAGTAAAGGCATTATCATTAAAAACTACGACCCCTCGTCAGGTACGGTTGATGTAGAAATTCCACTTAGTGCTCAGCTTGATGTCAATAAGGTGGAGAGCGCTATCGCTGAGTTGTTTGAAGATTTCATAGAGCAATACTTCATTCCACGTCTCGTTGAGAGAATCGGGGAAGCTAAGCTAGAGGACTTGATGATGATATTTTATCGAAAACGAAGAAAAGGGGAAAAAGAAACTGGTCTCGCATCAGTGATTCTACCTCTAGGGCTCGTAGAACAATATCTTGACAGCATTGAATCTCGGAGTTGGGCTATTCAAAAAAGAAGTATTAAGTCTATACAAACACGCAGAAACCGTATTGAGAGTAGAGTTGAGGAACTCGTGAGTAAGGGGGTGAGGGAAGATGATTTGGTTATGTTAGACAAGGAAGGTAATGTTGAACTTTTTGAAATAAACAAGATAGTCGAGGATTTGAAGAGAATTAAATCGAACATTGTTTCCAGTTTCAGAGATGAAGTGAAGTTCGTAAAGGGGGTTAACAAGTGTTGCTACTGTAGATCTCCTCTTAACAAACTGAGTTTCCAGGTTGCGGGTAGACTTGGAGTAGGCAGGTACAGGCTTCCGCATGAGACTAAAACGGATCTTACGGGCTCTGCGAGAATGTGCGTTAGATGTCTTCTCGTATCAATGTACTATATTCTCGAAGGTGGTGATAGAATGCTGGCCTATACGTTCAACGGGCTTTTAGGTGTGCTGAGAGTTGAGGAGAAGTTTTCAAAAAGTAGTACATTGGATTTCGCCATCAGCCTCCTCGATCACCTGAAGAAGAACATTCCAGTAGAGTGGGCTAGAACGTTAGTTCTCAACAGTGCGTTTGGAGATGAAAAAGCAGTAATTGAATTGGAAAACATAGACGAGGTTGCTATTGAGAGACTTGCTTTACTCGCTCATTTCCCAACCCAGGTATTACACGATGAAAACGTTCAACGAATACTACTCGATTACATGCGTTCAAACTTCTCAGGTTTCATTTCTCACCTTGTATACATCCTGAAGCATTTCCCGAAACAATTAGAAAAGGGTGGTGTTATGAGCTATGTTTCTAAACTGATAACTAAGTACATAACCCCCTACCTTTACAGAGAGACTGAGCTTAGAGTAGCGTATACAGTAGCATCGATCGCTGAAAGTGTAATCTACCTATTGAAGAATAGCGGTGAAGATCAGTATACTTTGAGAAAATTTGCGGATACGCTTGGCATAGGAGGACTAACAAGCGCGTTAGCATATGCTCTTCAGAGACTGAAAAGCCCTCCGAAAACGATTACATTATCTAAATACGTTGATAAACCAATAGTTAAAGAAGTACTAGACGAACATGGCTTCAGCTACTACGAGGAGAATGGAGATATACATATATACCTAAATAGTGTTCCTCAAGCTGAGATAAGTATACGTGAGAAGCATGGTAGACGTGTCTTCAGCAAAGCTTACGAGCTACTAATAATCATGGCGCCAGAAATAGTCTACAAGGAGGAGAAAGAGGAAGAATCAAAAGGTGGTGGAGTTGTCCAGAGTTAGGGGGAGAAAAGTGGGTAAACAAGCGAAGGGGAATAATGGGGAGGAATCAGATACGTTTGTTAAATTTATTGATGAGTGTATATTTGCTGACTGTAGACTAATTAATATGGCTATCTACGCCATACTAGAGGCTCCGCAGGAGCTGTATTTCGGTAGCCACAGTGAGAGAAACCTGAATGTTCTGGAGAAGGTCGTGTTACGGGTGGAAGTTGGTGAAGGAGAAAACAGGAGGTATATTGATATAGAAAAGCCCTATTATAGTCCAACTAAGCAACGTGGCATAGAGAGAAGAGCTATAGCTTACTCCCTTGTGAAGATGAAAAATGGAGAGCTTAAGCCGTACTATAAGTATTTCAATCTTAGCATCGACGTCACCAATACATATGCGAATGGTGTTCCCGATCCTAGGGACGTGTTAACCTACGTGTGGGGCGCAACTTGGACAAAACCCACCATGTATTTGCGAGGCCGAGTTGGCTATGGTGGTGGAGTAGCTATACAACCTGGTCCAGTCCTCTCCAAGCAGAGAAATCGCGTTGACTATAAGTTTTACGAGCAGATCGAAAAATTGCAGAGTGGAGAATCGAAGAAAGAGGGAAAGGAATCTGAAGATGAGGAATCTGAGAAAGAGGAGAGAGAGGTGTCTGCTCAGATGATATGGGTTAAGGAGTACGTTGAACCGCACATACTCATACCAATTTATCGTAGCTACATGTTACTTGGAGTTGAGAATATGGAGCCACACGCTGTTGCATACGCTTTCTTAAGGGGGCTCGAATTAGCTGGTGCAGGAACACCAAAAGGTATCAACATACTGGAATCCTACTGGTTAGAAAGAGGCAAGAATGAAGTAAAGGAGAAAGTTATTGTAGTTGACATAGGTGTAACGTTATTACCAGAGCCAGTGGTGATTTCACCAGCAATAATATCTGTTCAAGAGGCGCTGGACGAGTTCAAGAAAAAGGCTTGTTCGGTTTCTAATAACAAGATTTTAAACTACGAAAATAACATTGATGATGTATTCGAAAACGCTGTGGCTAAAGGATATTGCAGGCTACTAGGCAATGATGCATACGAGTTTTTAAGAGACCTTGCAGAAAAGTTCTCTCACGATTATTTAATGAACATAGAGAACCTACAAATACCTAGAGTTGCGAGGATAGCTAAGGTAGTAGCTGAAAAGAAACAGGAGGAGAAGCAAGGGTAGGGGGTGTGAAACTCTATAAGTTAAAAATTATTTTTTTATCTCATTCTTTTCTCCCAGTATCTTCAATTCGCGAGCATTGGACTATTACGCATACTCACATACCTCCATCAACGCTTTCAGGCCTCTTTCTGAGAGCTGTGCTATACGCTGTTAATCCGAAGAACATTATAGGGGATTATGTTCCATGCGAAATCGGGGAAGGATTGCTTCTAAAGCTAAGAGGAATGAGTGCTAAGTGGTTTATTGCTGGAAGAGAAGAGGTTGTTAATGGAGCTAAACCACCCTATCTTGAGTACCACTTTAAAGCTGTATCTCTTGGAGCTTACGATGAAGCAACTCTACTTGGTATACCATCGCAGTGGGGGTTTATAGAGAAGTATTGGAACACATTGAAGTACATAGATGTGGAAAAAAGACATCTCGAAGCACCCTTTCATGTCGGAATAAAGACTTGGTTTTACGCTTTGCAGGATGGTACAACGATTACTTTACCTAATAAGAAAAGAGAAAGGTATATGACTTACGATATCGTAAAAGTTAGGTTCGAGATTCCCTTATCCCACCTATACGGATTCATATTGGTTAATGATGCGAGGCTTGAATCTGTGGTAGAATTGATTATCGATGGATGGTTTATAGATAAGTCGAGACTTAAAACTCTCATGTCTGTGAAACTCGATGATGTGTTAGTGCCAGTGAAGGTAAGTGGTATGAGTGGGAAACTTTTCGTTATACCATCAATTAAAAGACCCCGTCAAGCTGCTAAAACATTTGTTTCAAGTATTGTCTCCAAGGAAGCTTTGATGGGTAGAAGACACGATACCTCTGTTGAGAAATGCTTCTTACACGTTGAGAACCCCAAGGATATAGATTTTCGTAATAGTAATAAGCTTTTCTTCAAAGGGAGAGACGGCACTCTGTATGCCGTTGATAAGTCGTGGTTGGAGTATCTTGAGCTCGATAGGAGATAATCATGAATCCGTTTCCCGTTGCTAGGGTTGTAGTTAAGAATAAGGTTGTAGATGATAGTTATGAAGCAATCGCCGTTGAGCTATGTAGTCATCAAGAAGCTGTAGCAAAGATAGTTGAGAAGTTTTTCGCAGAGTATGAGTTGGTTAAGAACGTAGCTCTTAAACACGATATGTATAAACCAGCAACGATGAAACTCGAGGATTTCAAAGGGATATTGAGAGTCGGGTTCAGAGGCCACCCCTACATGCTTTCATTCTCTGACTTCGAGAACATTTCGATTAACCAGAGTGTTCTCGAAAATACTGTGAACGTAGCGGTTGCTACGGCTATTGGTAGGCTACACCACTTCATCAACATTAGAGATGTTGATAGCTTCGTGTACACTATGGCTATGGCTAAGTCCTACCTGGACTCACGTGGAGTTAGAGTGAAGCTGAGCGAGTTGAAGAAGAGGGTTCTTCATGGACTACTGGTGCTACATGTAGCAGATATG
>JAWBJM010000102.1:0-5071 GCA_038832545.1 Pyrobaculum sp. | reverse complement strand
AGTGTTTCCGCGTCGAAGGAAGCTAGCAGGGATAGTACATGTATTCTCGTATTCCTCTCGTCTTCGAAGAACTTGCCTCTAACAGCCGTGCCTTTTAGTGCGCCGGGGCTGAAAGACCTCTATAACAACATCGGCGCTGGGGGGAGAGGTGAAGTTGAGAAAATAGGCGTGGCTGTGTTAGATAGAGAAGTGGCGCGTCTTAGAGCAGTCACCGGCAAGGCCATAGACGGCGGGGCGGGGACGCTCTACGCCTTAATTAAAAAGCTCCCCACTACGCTCTACATAGTGGCCTCAGTGCAGGTGGAGGTTAGGCGGGCTCAAATAGCCGTGGTGGTTGACACTCCAGTCGTCTCCGGCGTGGGGGAGGGGCCATACGTCGCGAGGCTTGGGAGGGGGTCTGCTCTAGACGGTGGGGGAGGCGGCTTGTTTATATCACAGCTCCGGGGCCACGTGGTGAATGCTGAGAGGCTAGGCGTGCCTTACCAATTTGAGGTCTTACACGGCGGCACCACCGACGCCATGGCTGGGAGAGGGGGCGTCTCCACTGCGGCTCTTTCTAAATACGTCCACTCCCCCGTGGGGGTGGTTAGAGGTGTTGAAAACGCGGCGTGGCTGTCGGCGGGGGTGGTGGCCTACACCACGCCTAGAGAGGAGTTTTTAGACAAGAGGCTGAGATGAGGTTTGTAGTTGTTAAAGTTCTGGCGGCCGTAGCGCTGGCCGCGGTGGCCTACTACAGTTTTAGATTTTTTGCTGCTTTGTACGACATACCTTATGAATATGTAGATGTCGCCAAGGCCTTTATTATAGCCGGGGCCGGGGTCACAGTGGCGAATTTAATAGGTAACGCAATTATCTCACACCTCAGGCCTACGTTGAGAGAGAGGGCGTACGCCGTTGGCAATACTATAAAGGTCATCGGCGCACTCTTTGCGTTAATAATTGCGCTGACGACTACGAGGATTGGGATCGAGGCGGCGCTTCTGGGAGGTGCAGTGACTGGCTTAGTCCTCGGCTTGGCGCTACAGCCTGTCTTAGGTAATCTATTCGCCGGCTTGTTTATACTTGCGAGTCGATACGTCACTGTAGGCGACACAGTCCGTATAGTCTCGCCGCAGGTTCCCTACCAAGCGGCCCTCTGGCCGTTGTATAAATACTTCTCGCCGGACTACGTAGCGCCTGGATACAAGGGGAGGGTGGCGGAGGTGGGGCTGTTCTACACAACTTTAATACTAGACACGGGGCAGGAGTTGAAAGTGCCGAATATGGTGTTGCTAAACGCCGGCGTGGTGGACTTCACGCCGCAGTGGAGTGAGAAAATGACTGTAGTAATTAGGCTAGAGCTGCCACTGTCAATAATCGACATAGAGACACTGGAGGAGGAGGTTAGATCTGTCCTACATGGCTTTGAAGTCTCGGCTGTGGACTTCACAGAGCAGAGCGACAAAGACTTTGTAATTATTAGAGTAAAGATTAAAGTGTCCATGGAGGAGGACTGGAGGAGGGCGAAGAGCGAGGCTTTAAAAAGACTGTTGAAGTATAGAGAGGAGAGACTTGTTAAACACTTCTCGAAGTATCTATGTATGACGAGGGGAGTTATGTGTGATAAATACCTCAGCTCTTTGTCTTCCCAGTGACTAAATAGTAGGCGTGTTTTGAGATATAGACTGCGTGGTCTGAGGCCCTCTCCAATAGTCTCAACACCACGGCCTCAGTTACTAAACACCTATCTGTCCTCTCTAATAGCCTAAGTAGCGACTCTTCATACGCCTTGTCTACAACTTCGTCGTCTAGCCTCTCCACTTCTTTAATATTTGAAATATCTCTCTTGAGAAACATCTCTATAGACATCTCTAACATCTTTTTTACTACATCTAAGACGCTGCGTATTTTTCCCAAGTCGCAGCTCCGGTCTAGTTTTTCTAGAACTATTTCTATGTCTAGGGCGTAGCGAGCCACTCTGTATAGGTCGTATGAGATAAACAAAGCCCCCTTTAAAAACCGTAGGTCAGTAGCCACTGGCGAATACCTCGCCACTGCCTCAATCACTAAGTCAGACACCTCGAGGTGTAGTTTGTGTAGTTCAGAAGCCACTGCAGAGATTTTTTCTAAACCTCCGCCGTCTACTAGACTCAACGCCTCTACGGCTAGAGCTGTGCCGTGTCTAAGTTTTCTAGATATCTCATCTATAGCTATGTCTAATAGCCTACGCATAGTTAGTAAAGCTTCCCAGTGACATATTTCTCTGTCAGTTCGTGCCTCGGGTTTGTAAACACCTCGCGGGTGGGCCCCACTTCGACTAACTTGCCTTTGTATAGAAACGCTACGTAGTCGCTTACTCTAGCCGCCTGGGGCGGGTAGTGCGTCACTAAAATTACCGACGTCTCCTTTTTTAAATCTAGTAGTAGACTCTCTATCTTCGCCGTATTCTCTGGGTCTAGGTTGGCGGTGGGCTCGTCGGCGAGTAAGACACGTGGCTTAAACGCCAAGGCTCTGGCAATGCTCAATCTCTGCTGCTGGCCGCCCGACAGCTTAGCCGCTGGGCTGTTGAGTCTATCTTTTACCTCATCCCAGAGCTGCGCCTTCTCTAAAGACTCTTTTACTCTTTCATAAAGCTCTTTCTTCGACTTCACTAATTTATTCAACTTTAGGCCAAGCGCCACGTTTTCAAAAATTGATAAATTCGGTATGGGGTTGGGGATTTGGAATACCATCTGTACTCTCTTCCTAAGCTCTAGCAAGTCCATTTTAAAAATGTCTTGGCCGTCTAACAACACCTCTCCTTTGTAAACAGCCTCGGGAATTAGCTCAATTAGTCTGTTCAAAACTCTTAAAATTGTAGACTTGCCGCTGCCAGAGGGGCCCATTATGGCAAAGATAGTATTTTTCGGCACTTTCATACTAACTCCGTCGAGGACTTTAGTTTTTCCAAACCACAACTCGAGATTATTGATCAAGACCTCGCTCATAGCCCCACTGGAATCTTATTGTATATATTCATATCTGTCTACCCACCGCCCTGGCTATTATAAATATGGCGAGGATAATTGTCAACAACACCGCCGCCGCTCCGTAGGCGGATATTATCAAACTCTCGTACGGCGTCTGTGAGGCGTAGTATATCCAAAGTGGGACTGCCGCAGTGGGTTTTGTAAACTCGCCGTAGTAGTTATTGCCAAATGCTGTGAATATCAGTGGCGCAGTCTCGCCTGCGATTTTTGCAGTGCCTAATAAAGCAGCTGTGAGTATAGCCCTCGCCACTACTTTACGCAAGACTACAAACACGGCGTTGTACTCTCTACCGCTCACGGCGTAGGCGGCTTCTCTAAGTTGTGGCTCCACTGTGCTGTAGGCCGAGGCGGTGAATAAAGCCACGTAGGGTATCATTATCAACGCCAGAGCCACGGCGCCGGCGTAGGCGTTGTAGTAGTCGAGGGGTCCTATGAAATACCTCGCCCCCTCTCCAAACACCGACGCGGCTGCATCTCCTATATTTTCCAACACGGGGTTTATGTCTTGCCTCATGAGGCCTAGTAGCGTAAAGACAAAGAGGCCTATTGTAATAGTGGGGAATTCTACTAACATATTCACCGCGCCCCGTGAGACGTTGGCAAAGAGGTCTTTTCTAAACTCCCCAACGTATACGCCGAGGGGGAAGCCGATGGCGAATCCAATCAAGGCGCCGATTGCAGTCATGTAGAGAGAGCCCACGAGCTGTGGTCCAATGCCGCCTTTATCTACAAAGGGGGATGGCGGGATGTCTATAAAGAAACTCCACCCCCCTAGTTCAATAATGGCGGGGATGCCGCGGCTGTAGATGTCGTATATTATCAAAAAGAGTGGGGCCACGCCTATTAGCGCCAGCGCCACGAACATCGACAGCCCCAGGTAGTTTATAACTCTCCTCATAGCTGACCCCTATACAATATATAAATCGCCACTGTGTTTATAATTATGCCAATTAATGCAATTGTCAAAGCCGCGGCGTATAGAACCGGCACGAGGATGCCAAACGCGTTGGGGAACTGTAGAGCTATTAGCGACGAGAGCGTAATTCCGCTGTCTAGTGGATTGATTGTAAAAGTGTAGTAATTACCCCCCACCACCATCGCCACAGCCACAGTCTCCCCCATGGCTCTCCCCAGGGCTAGGAAAAACCCGCCGAAAAGGTAGTTTCGAATATATCTAAACTTTATCAAAATTGCTTCGAATTTAGTGGCCCCCATCGCATATATAGCCTCCTCCACGTGTTTAGGCACTAGGGCGTAGCCCTCTCTAATAACAGCAGCGGCGTAGGGCACGATCATAATGGCTAAAAGCACAGACGCCGTCAGTAGAGAAGTCCTAGTAGTGTACAAAGGCTCAGATATCAAACCCAACTGTAGTAATACATTTGAAAAAGACTCCACTGCCCACGCCAGCGCCGGCCCCAGTACGAAAAGCCCCCATAGGCCGAAGAGGACAGTGGGCAAAGCCGCCGTCAAGTCTACCAATGAGCCAAATATACCTGCGAGGCGCCTAGGCAAAATCTCGTTAATAAACACTACAATACCAAGCGCAATAGGCACCGCAATGGCTATGGCGATGGCCGAAGTCAATAAAGTCCCGGTGATGGCGTTAGCCAAGCCGTAGCGCTCCGCGCCGGGGTCCCACTCAGTGCTGAAAAATATCCCAACTCCAAATTTTTCAAAAGCCGGCAGTGAGAATATAAGAAATACCACAGCCATGCCGCCAATTATCAATATAGAAACCGCCCCTATTAGCTTCATCCCAATTCGGAATTTAATAAAGACCAAGACGACAATAGAAAATATGTAGAAGATTAACGATAATAATATTATTAGACCAAGCATATGGAAAAAAGAGTGGGTTTTTTAAGGCTTAACTTCGTCCAAAGCCTTTAGTCCAATCTCGGCGAGTTCTCTCGGTAGAGGTATGTAGCCCTTTACCACATTCTCAGGCCTCTGGCCCTCGGTCAAGACCCACCTAAAGAACTCTTTCAACATCGCGGCGACGCGGTCAGGATCTGCGTAGCCCTCGGCTCTATAGTCTTTCCACAAGAAGACGTAGGAGA
>JAWBJM010000101.1:0-5113 GCA_038832545.1 Pyrobaculum sp. | reverse complement strand
TGGATTACGGAGTTTCCAGTAACAGCTAGAGGATTCTACTATATTGAGAACCCTGAACACCCGGGGTATAATGAAGACTACAATCTACTACTACCAAGCGGTCACGGCGAAGTAATTGATGGAGGATGTAGAGAATACAGGTATGAGAATCTATCAAGAAAAATAGCGGAAATACATAGAGAACCACTCGAAAAATACTCATGGTTCCTAAACCTCGCTCTAAAAGGACTCATAAGACCAACTTGTGGATGGGGACTAGGTCTAGAAAGACTAGTAAAGTACCTGTTAAACCTAAAACACATAGCATACACCACACCCCACCCAAGACTACCGGGCATCATAGGACCCTAAACAAATTTAAACCCATAACATATCGAAACCCAAACCCACACTCCCAAACACATTTAACAAACCCCCCATCCAGCTCTTCACCACAAGAATTAATACTCAATAAACAATCACAAGAAAATTCTCAACTCCTAGCTCCCCTTTATTACGAGATAAAGATAAAGATCAATTAATTTTGCTTTTCTACTCCTTCAATTCTTTGTTATTTCGAGAGTATACATATATTATTTAATAAATAACTAATACGACTGCTTTCAGTTTTTTGCTATTTCGAGTCTTGTCGAAAACCGAAGCTGTAAAATATATATTATTATAAACCGTGTTCCCAACACTCAAGAGAAACAGATATATCATTAAAATATGTGAGGAAATCGATTACGGATTGGCTGAAGAACAACGGGTTCAAGCAGAACGAGATACAGCAAATATACAAGATGCGGAAAACAATGAAGAAAACAATCATGAATGAAATGGAAGAAAAACGTTTCTATGTAACCACAGCGTTTTTCTAACTACTCTCCCTATTCTATATTGATTTGAATTCTCGCTTTCATGCATTTATAATTTTCATGATTCCAAAACCAAGTATGCCTAATAAAATGAGGATAGCTAAAATTGATAGTGTGTCGCCTAGTAACGATGATATTCTACTAATTATTATGAATACGAATAGTGTTATAAACAAGCAAATGATTCCAACAATTATGTTTTTAAATGGATTAGGTAAAATTGAAAACAATTTCATTACTCTGAAAATTATCGTCTCTATAAACATAGTAACACCTAATATTATTGTATCAATTACTGACTAGAAAGAAAATATTTAAGAAAAAATGTTGATTTATAAACGCTTGATTCCTATCATTAGGGGTCTAAAAGGAATAAACCAAATATGATTAGTGTTATGGCTAAAACTGAAAGTGCAATTGAACGCAGTACATTGTAAATGTTTAATTTTAACTCAGGAATTAATAGTTCAATTATATATCTAAGTGGTTCAATTATAAATCCAAATATAATTAATCCTAATAATATTAAACCTGATAATAAAAAGCATGCACCAGTTTTTCTTCTATAACGTGATTTGCTAACAGCGGCAACTACGGCAGATGGCGCAACAAACGAATTAATTATAAAGATTGTGCCAGCAATTCTATCGTAAAATAATCCAATAATGATTCCAGCTAATGCAGAAAATATACCAACAATCTTAGCTAATTTATCAAGTTTTCTGAGTTTTTCGGCTCTATATAATCTATAAAATAAACTAAAATATCTTCTCCCCCTGTACCATTGCACCTTCAAAATAACAACTCCTCTGTTATGATTCAAGATCTTTTTCTACGAAATTCAAACACTAATAAATACTTAAAAAGATTTGAAAACACGGCACGGTTGCAAAAGTGGTCTTCCGCAACTGGTTGCATAAGTTATACTTGTTAAGCTTTTGGGTATGGAATTTCACCCATATTGCATAAGTTACATTAATACAATTGGGATTCAACATTTTTGTTTCAAACAATTCTTCTCTTCTATCTCGTTTGTAGCTTCAAAACAGCCTTACGATTTTGTTGAAAATCTAATTATTGCTTACAATTAAAGCGATTGAAAAGTGTTTAGCTGGAAAGAAGAAAATAACTAATGAGCTTTCCATAATAACAACATTGGATATAAGCATTTCACACCTACTCAGTTTTCGATCTGTTTTTGTTGGGGGAGGAGGAGACTAGGTTTAATGCTTCTCTCAATCTCACTTCATCGACATAGTTGTCAAGAGTTTCCACGATCTTTCTGAACTCGGGCATTTTAGCGAGTTGCATAAAGGCTCTTCTCTGGTTTGGATACCTACTCCACGTTAATTTACTAGATAGTTGATTTGAGAGATTTGATATCTCCTTCCTAATATTATCTGATACAGTTTTCCATGATAAACCGGCTACGATGATCGCTATTGCAGGTCTAGCGAGCTGATCTCTTATAAACGATCTTCTCGACTCGATAACCTTATAGGCTAGGTAGTTCAACACGCCAGCGTAGTAGTAAGCTTGATCCTGGTTTTCACACTCTAAGTATGCAATGTGACTTACAGAGACCGCCTTCGTGAGGTCTGTTGGTACGCAGGCTGAAAACGTTCTCTGACATCTGTATATCACGTAGTAATGATTTTCGTTGAAAATATCTATGGATGCTTTGAGCTCCGTAATCAGGGTATTAAGGGAATCGAGGTCTTTTTGAAGCATTTTATTTCGATTGTACTCAACAAAAGCTTTCAGGAACTTTTTTAGATATTCATCACCTTTCTTCGAGAGCAAGACATTATAGGTTCTGCAACTGAATGGGTTTACCAGACCCCTATAGTATATTTTGTAGACATCAACTCCATATTCGTTCATTAAATCGATCTGTACATCATACGACTTGGTAAGGTTGTAGAGTTTAATGGATACTTCTTCGTTCTTCTTATCATACTGCTTTACAATAAGTCCAGCATACTCATGTTTACCCTTCTTCTTCTCGCCTCCAAATAAACCTCTTATATAGCCTCCATGTGGAACAACTCTTAGAACACTAAGTTCTCTTGCTATTCTCTTCGTGTTCACGATAGTCCATATAATCATTGGGGCAATGTAATCATCATAGCTTAACTTAAGCTCTTCTTCTTTCAACAAATCTTTTATCTCTTCCAGGTTCCTATTCTTTGAAATCTCTGAAGTAACGGTTTCTGTACTGATCCTCAATAGCTTAACCGGCACATGTCTCACCGGATTATTTCTTCATCATGTTCTTTTTAACTATAACTATTGCTGGGTAGTTTCCATGCCTAAACGCATCGTAATCAACATCTATTAGTTTAACATCGCACTTTTCGAAGCTGTTTCCACAGATCTTCTTGATAACGGCGTAAGTTAAGAGAATACCAGATCTCATTGGGCTTCGAGCGTAGAACGACTGTTCTCTTGACATTACGAATCCAACGCCTTCTTGTGCTATCTCGAGTGCTTTGTAAAAAGACATGCAAGCTATATCGGAACCGGTAACGATGGATGCCGCTTTTTTCGCATCAACCCCAAAATCACGAGTTAGAATGTCTATGGCTTTTCTCCTAATGGATTCAATGTAAGTAGACTGGTATTTGGTCATTAAAACCCATGGTGGATTAGTGAATATTAAGTGTGGTTCAATAATCGAAGCCATGGATGGCATAATGACTGAAACTATGGTTGTAGCCCAGACACCGTTACCATACTTCTTTATCAATGCACTCAATTTCTTAACAAAATCAGTTTTACACACTATATCTTTAAATATCTGTTCCAGAAGATCTTCTTCTCTCAGATTCTTCAGTAGATGATTTCTCAACTCGTTCTCGAAGTCCTTGTTGTTGAGTGAGGAAATTTTTATACCAATTGAAAGTATTTGCTCAATTCTTGAGAGAGAAGCTAGTAGTCGCAGAGGTCCCATTTGAGTGAATATAGATTTATATGCAATGTTACTTACTCCAAAGTAATTATTAACTATCTTCATAATCCCAGTATACTCCGGGTCTTCAAGTTCTAGAGCTCCTCTACCGTACCATGCGGCGAGCGTGTCGGTGTGATATATACGTGGAGGGGATGGAGGGTTTCTTCCCGTTACTCTACGAAAAGCAATTATCAGCTCAGCTCTCGCGATAGCTATTGCTAGAGGATTTATATCGAACCCTACCAGCTCCTCGTAAGCGTTCTCCGGTTCCTCGTTTTCTTCATAAATCTTTTTGTAAAATGCTCTTACCAGAAACGTTCCTGAACCGCAGAATGGGTCCATAACTAGCTTACCCTTGAGGTTGAATTCTTTTAGAATAAGATCAACTATCCACAGCGGCGTGTAGTACTCTCCTATTTTTCTACGGGTTTCCGGCTCTACGAGAAATTCGTATAACTGTCTGAAAACGTCTTCACCGGAGCCGAGTCTCCAATCGACGAGACGAGCTTTCATAACCACTTCCTCAGCTACGTTCTTTATCTTGCTCTTATATTCCTCACTCATCTCCGGATACGCTATCTTCCACCAATTGAGGTATGGGAGTGCTATATCAAGATTGTTATTATTAGAAACCAGTAGAACACCGCTACAAAGGTCGATCGGGTCGCCCGCTAGTTCTAGTGAAGATGCGAGGCTAGCCATAACCATCATATGCATAAGAGTGTGTCTGACGAAGAGGTCTGCGTAGAAATTCTCTTTAACCGATTCAGCCTCACCATAGAGTTGCATCATGATCTTCTTGTACGCTTCGAAAAGAGGTTTTACTTTATCACTTTCTCTAACATTATTGAACACTTCACGTAACTCGTTGATCAACTTGTTTGCGTTTATAGTGTACAACTTCTCTATCGAGGCTGGATGTGGAGGTATTTTCAGGATCTTTACTTTATCTGTGATTATTTGCTTCAATATATTTACTGCTCCCTTTCTGTTACCTCTGTATATTACCTCAAGTTTTATCCCGTAATTTCTTTGAACTCTGTAAATCCTCCATGAAACATAGTTTGTTACAACAAAGTATTCCACCCCCTTAAGACGCGGTAAATACTTATTTACGGCATCCTTTTCAGCCTGATCGAATTCCTTCTCACTAGACTTGTAATCAAACGCTATCATTCCTCCAAACACAGCATCGACTCTATACTTCTCGCTTCCAACGTATACTTCTTGAGGCATCAGAATTACAATGCTCTCCGAAATTTTGTCTTTGAGGAGATTTCGAAGAAGACTGATCTCAAGATCC
>JAWBJM010000100.1:0-5166 GCA_038832545.1 Pyrobaculum sp. | reverse complement strand
TATACTTTTAAATGTTACTACTAGAAAAGAGTAGGTTTATTACTCTTTTCCTAATAAAAAAGAGAGATGCTCTCGGCTGCGGAAAAGGAAGTAAGGTGAAAGTATTCTAACGGAGAAAAAAAAAGAAAGTTATTTAATCAAATTGAGAGGATTGGTAGTACGGACACATAGTGTAATCGGTTCTGCAGTACACAGTAGCGTTTAGACAAGATTCAATTTTCGGGCATCTTTTATTTTCGTATGTGTCCTTTTTCTCACCTATTTCAAAAAGGATCTTTCCATCCCTCATAACGTACCATTTTCCGTTTTTATACTCAATCCTATCTGTTGGCCATAACTCCCATTCTTTTGGTGTTGTTGTTTCATATTCCACTAAGTATGCTTCATACTCTTTTCCTCCGATTGTTATAATGGCGTTTTTGAGATTTTTATGTTTTACAATTCCAGCGAAAGCCCCCTCCGTTAAAGCATTTCGTGTCCCTATGAACTCAAAGTATAAAGTATCGTTTTCCCAAATTAATCGATAAACATTTTTTCGTGAAGTGATATATGTAGCAGTTTTCGGTTTTTTAGCAGGCATCGAAACTTCGCAAAAAGCAACATCACAAACCGGAAAACCATCCATTTCGCTAATTTTTGTCAACACAATTTCGTCTACAAAATCCATGAACACCTTCTCCGGGGCATCCGTATATATCACATACTTGGCCTTCATCACATATCCTATACAGTAATAGTTTATAAACATTACTATTAGAAAAGAGGCTTAATCTTCTTCTTTTTCTCAATATAGGCTGCGCACATGTGCAATTTCCAATCTCATAGAACAAAAAGAAAATAAAAAAAACAAACGAATAAAAACTAATATGCAAGTACAGTTATCTCCCAGCTCAAATCAGGTGAAACATTCTTTTTAACCTCGATTTTTCTTATTTGGTCTTTATAATACTCTATCAACTCTTTTTTTATCATCCTTATTATTTTATTTATTTCCTTGTTTTCAATTGCGTTCACCGCTACTAAACTAACCTCATAAGCTAGAAGATCTGAAAAGCTTAGTATGAGAGAGGAATTTATTTTCGCCGTAATGTTTACTTCTACATTGACAAGCCCCTCTTCTGATGGGACTCGTTTTGTATGGATATAAGCTATGAATGGAAATTCGTTAGTTAGAAATTCCTCATGCACGCATTTTCTATTGAAATACTTTCTCGATACGTATTTCACTTCTGCCACAATATACACTATACAGAGCATGTATTTATATGTTTCACTGAAGAAAGAGAATTAAAACAAGTCTTTCCATAAAAATGAAAATGGAAAAGACAGCCAGAAGCATCTATGATGACAGTTGAACGCTATAAAACAAAACCAAAAAAAGAAAAAAGAAGTAAGGATTTAAGTGAAGTAGTAGTGGAGTAGTAAGTTGTTTTTGATGGCGGTTGTTCTGTATGGATCCAGAACGTGATCGAAACGAAAGCTTGACTGTGGAACCTTTACTGTTTTATTTCCGTGCTGTGGATGATACAGTTTTATCTTCGTGCCAGACGTTAAATATTCCGCAGAAGTCAGCAGAATATTGTATCTTCTTCTGGACAACGGAAATTCATAGTCGACAGACAGTCGACGTGGCAGCGCGTTTTCTATATTGATTATATGTCTACCTAATCTTTCCTCTATCTCTATCTCTTCTACACTGTCAAGCAATTTCGTTTCTTGAATAATATTTTCGAAAAAGATCATTACTGCTGCGTCTTGTGATAGCATGGTAGAATAGTTGACCCTCACGTGCAACTCTCTTTCCCTTCTTCTCATAGTGTCAAACCAAATCACTAATGTGAATACATTATTGTTTTCATTTGATGAAAAACGTAAATACCAATCACTTCCATAACCAGATTCTAATCTTACGTTATAATCCTTGAATATATCTGATAAAATTAGGTTTTTATAGATGTAGTTCATTAACTTATCCAACCTAATGTTTCGTGGACAACCTTCTATGACTAAGTGATTATCAATGATCGCTGATGTTATTCCTAGATCCGCCAGTATATCTGAAATTCTTCTATATATTTCCGTCATTAAAATACTATCAATCGTTAATGCTGACGCTCTTAGAATAGAATTTAGATATCCTCTGGTCAGATCATTTACATTGGAAACAACTAGAACTATATCGCCTTGAACTCTATAGCGTCTTTCAAAACCTAAATCTTTTATTTCTACATCGCCTAAATGAGATACGTCTTCGTCAAACCAAAACGCTATACCATTATCGATGTAACGATCAGAATAGAAGCAAACAATCTTTCCATTCTCATCTTCCCCGATTATAATATACCTATCCAATAATCTTTTCTCTGTCGTTCTATTCCATTCTCTAATCGGTATAGAAGTTGTTATTCCAGCAATAATATACTCTTCTCTCTCATACACTCTATCAACCTTCTTAAGGAAACGCTTGAAAAGCAAATAATCCGCTAAGCTGTTGAAATCTTCTTGTGAAAGGAGCATTCGCTTCGTTTGCAACGAAGAGACGATTAATTTACGCTTATCGGGGGGTGAAAGAGAAAAAGACATATTATTTTCACCACGCATACGTTTTAATCGGCGCGTATGAGCCGGGGCTGCCGACGCTGCTGCTGTGTCACTGGCAGTTGTGGAGTCACAACTATTTCGCCTTTAACAACCATTACTTTCCTTATCTTTTCCAATTTTTGGTTCATCACATATCCTATACGCCAGTGGTTTATAAACATTACTATCAGGAAAGAGGTTGCATATCAACCTTTTCAAGAATGAAAGAACGCGGAGAAAGTAGCTCTTTCCATGAAAATGAAAGCAAAAGTATGTAATAGTGAAGATTTTTTTAAAAAAGGAAAAAGAAAAAATTATTTCAATTTAAAAAGTGGAGTAAGGATATAGAAGGCATGATTAAAGAGGAAAGGAACATAACCGGTTGTTTCCCAAGAAGTCTCTAGTATTAGTAATTTTATAAAGAATAGTATTTTTATATAGCGTAAAGCAAAGTAATAGTATTCATTTGGATATTTTTCATAAATAACAAATATCGGTTCTGTATTTATTATCTTTTTATACAAAATTCGAAAGATAAAAGTCGAATTTAATGTATATGGAAAATGCTCGAAAATAGGGCGTTTTTTGAACAGTGTTTTGTATAGTCTTATTTCTGTCATGGTTATACTACTGTGTGAGGCCTATTTATTTTTTTCGGTTGTGAGTGACGAATACTTTATGTTTATAAATTTAAAAAAAAAGTAAAAAAAAAGATTACAAAAAAGTTAGTATTTTTTCGGAGCAAGTACAAAGTATAATGAACCGCATTGCAAAGTCATTATTCGGGTCAGTATTGGGCGTTTGCAAATACTTATGTCTTTGACGAAATCACACTCTGCCGAGCTATTGTAAAGCGCACAATTAAAGCATTTGTTTCCGTATACGAACCATGCAAAATGTCGGCACGAGTGAGGCCACGAAAGCGAAGCCCCGCAGTGTACGCACTTAATCACTCCCTCTTTTATTTCTACTTTTTCTTTCACAGATACCTAGTACAGCAATAGTATTTATATCTTTCGCTCGGTTCAACTAGAGTGACAATATGCGCCACGCGGCCTAGGGTCTATGCTAGCTATTTTTAAAAAGAGAACAAAAACAAAAGAGAAAAAATAAATATCTTATGCGATTCGTGTTATATCCTCAATTTGACTCAATTTGATTACAGTGGATACTATTTCGCTCAAAATTGTTCCAATCTTTTTTTCGTCGAGCGGGAGTATTGATTTTAAACGTACACTAAGTGACAGCCCCACTTGAGAATACTCTCTAATCTCTTCGGTTGGTGAAAAATCACATTCTACTCTCAAACCATAGAGGTTAAGTTTTAATGAACCTTCAGCAAAGATTGCAAATGTTTCTAAAATTATCTCCTTTTCTTCTTCATATTCTTCTTCACTTATCACGTCGATTTCCATTATTTTCACCCCAAACGTCGCCTCAATAAAGTAATTATAATAATGACATTGGTTTTCTTTCGTAATCTTTTGAGTTATCCAGTCTACAGAGAGATAATAACCTTCGTCAAAGTAGCTTTCCAATTCGTCTTTCAACTGCGCGTTTGCAATGTCCTCAACTCGCGCACGCTGCTCTACGGTGAAAGTCTTTACTTCTACTTCTTCCACTTTTTCTGTCACGCCTTATCCTATACGCCTATGGTATTTATATCTTTCGCTCGGTTCAACGAATGCGGCCGCGCCTATTATACGCTATCGTGCATATGCACGATAACATTAATAGACGTGCCTAAGTCCGATAATGGCCCTTATCGGACATCGAAGAATACGTATTCTTCGCCAAAAGCGGAATCGAGCGGGAGAGAGCGAAAAGCGGGTGAGTCTGAGGGGGGAGAGAGAAAAAACGGAAAGAGGATTGTGCGGGGCTGAGAACCGGATTGACAGCCCGGCCCCTATAACCGTTTTTCTTTTACCGTCTTGAACCGTTTTCGCTTTAGCAGTCCCGTTTTTCTCTTACTGACTTTGCTGCGGCTGCGATGATCATGGCTGCGTAGAGCATGAAGAGGAGGAGGGTCAGCCTCCAGACCGCTGCGGAGGCTGCTGCCCTGACGTCCGGCTTCACCAGCCCAACCGCCGCCCCCACTATACCGATCAGCGTCATCAGGAGGATGAGCCAGAGCAGCACCAGCGGTAAGATTAACGTGACCCGCGCAACGTCGAGGGGGCTCACGGTCTTAACGCTGAGCGGCCGCTTTTATCGGTAACGCATATGGAGCGCCCTGAAGTGCGCAGCTCTTTGCCAACCTGGTAGACAAGTTTTTCTACCCGGCGGCTCTGTATTGACAGCGACATTTACCATAACCATGTTACAACCGCTTGCTCGATTCAATCGATTATACCGTTTATCATACCATGATTATGTAAAATGACGGTAGTATAGCTACAGATCTTCAACCGGTTCACCGGGTGCTCCCGCTCTGCAACCGTTACGCTTTTCCCATCTAGGGAGCCAAGCCCACAAGGCATACACTCTTTAGAAAGCTCCATAAAAAGCTCCAAGCCCTTCTCCACTGGTGCATAAACCTCAAAGCCGTCTTCGCCCGTGTATCCCGTGCGTGAAAGGAGCATATCT
>JAWBJM010000099.1:0-5171 GCA_038832545.1 Pyrobaculum sp. | reverse complement strand
TTCTGGTCTAAGAGTATCGGATATCTCCACGATAGCCGCCAGCTCATCATCCACGATCACAAGCACAGGTGTTTTATCGTGCCGTTTGAAAGCCACTTGATACAGCTGGCGATGTACGTCAAGTACTTCGCCGCGGTGTACGGCGGCGCCGTTAGCGGCGCCGTTGTGTACATAGCAAAAAGGGGGCCGCCGCGGGCGCAGGCGTTTGAGTACGCGCTCGACCAGCTGAGTCCATATTACGACAAGGCTAGGGAGGTGCTGAGGTGTATATCTCCGCTGTTCCCCCGCTACGCCCACGCGCTCAGTCTTTAAGTTTTTTATACCGCACCCCGCTCTATTCCATGTCACTGAAAGACATAGAGGGAATCGGCCCAAAGACGCTGGAAAAGCTGAAGGAGCTGGGCATTACCTCTGTCGAGCATCTGGCTGAGTTCACAGTGGAGGAGCTAGTAGCTGTTGGCGTTGAGTACGAACGCGCTGCGAAAATTCTGTCGCATGCAGCGCAGAGAGTCGGCGCCACCAAGCCGAAGACGGCGATCCAGTTTAGACAAGAGCAGTATAAGGTTTTTAAGACTGGGCTGTCCAGCTTCGACGAGAAGACGCCGTGGGGTGGCATTAGAGAGGCGTTTATCTACGAATTTGCGGGGGAGTTCGGCACTGGGAAGTCTATGTTCGCCCACCAGCTGGCCGTGGCGTCGCTGGCAAGCGACTTCACCGCCCGGGTTGTGTACATCGACACGGAGGGCACTTTTAACGACAAGCTGGCGGAGGCGGTTGCGAAGAGATTCGGCGCAGACCCGGAGAAGGTCTTGCAGTCAATACTCGTATACCAGCCGGCCAACGTCGCCCAGCTGGAGCAGATTGTAAAATTTGAAGTGCCTAAGCATATACAAGAGGGGTGCCGCGTGCTGGTGATAGACACTATTACGGCGCTTTACCGCGCCGAGTTTGTCGGCAGAGAGATGCTGGCTACGAGACAGCAGCGGATACACTACCTAGTTGACTGGCTGAGGAGGCACGCGCGTACTTTCAATCTCGTCAGCGTATTGACCAACCAGGTGATGGACATGCCGACGGGGATGGCCAGCATGAAGACGCCCGTGGGCGGCAACGTCCTGGCGCACGCGGTCAACGCCAGGTTTATGATGATGCGCTACAACAAGGCCAAGCCGGAGGGGTATATGTGGCCGCTCGACGTCCCGGGGATGGCGCCTGACGTCAGAATTGAGTACAGAATTACAGAGGCCGGCCTTGAGTAGCTGCCCGGTATACGCGGCGCACAAAATAGCGTCTTTTTTCGGCAGGGCCTCAGCGGGGAGGGGCGGCTGGGGGGAGTTTTTAGACAAGCTGGCCTACTTCTACGTCAAAAAGAAGCCGACTAGAGAGGAGCTCTTGGCCTTCGCCGAGGCCGAGGCGCCGCGGGGGAAGAGGGAGAAGGCGCTGTGGGCAGTTGATGCGTTTTTAAGAACCTCGGCCGCCCTGGCGGCGTGGAAGCCGAAGACCGCCTTTGTCGTATTCAACGAGGCTGGGGAGGTGGTGGACATAGCGAGGGCGCCGCCCGAGCGGTGCTACGCGGCGCTGGCCGTCCAGCCGGATTTATACATACCCCACGGCGTCGTAGTTGAAGTGAAGGCCAGGCCGCCGGACTCCTACGTGCTCCACCAGCTGGCCGCGTTTAGCTACGCCTACAGCATAATCCGCCTAGTAGTAATACTGCCGGAAGAGGAGGCCGCGTATGAAGAGGTGTACGAGGCGAAGATGCTGTACAAAGAGAGAGAAGAGGTGTGGAAGAAAATCGCTGAGCTAAAGACTGAGCCGAGGCCCCTGGGCGGCGAGGTGTATCTCAGCCTTTGACTCCCGCACGACGACCTTCTCAGTTGGCAGCCTCTGCGCAATTTTCGCGGCGCATTCAGCGCCGCACTCCACTATCACTTGCACCACTCTACCGTCTTTGATTACGGCTTCTGCCCTCTCCTGGCCGGTCAGCGCGGCGCCGACTGCCTCTGCCAGCGAGTCGTACGTCTTGACGCTGCCCTGCACAATGAATATTCTCGCTCTGCCGTCTGCTATCATCTCGGCGATTTGCTCGGCGGTGAGCCTCTGGGTCGCTGGGGGCAGGGATATGAACACGGCCTCTCCTTCGAACTGTAGCGGGTTTATCTGAATCCCGCGGCCTTCCTCAGCCCCCTGCACGCCTGTAACTATTTCAACGGCGCGCCTCATGTCGTCGTCGAAGAGCGAGAACCCGTTTTTCACAAGTTCGCCCAGCTGCGCCGCGTTTAGATACTTCACGTCTTTCACATTAACCGCTCTATATACCAGCGCCTTGCTTACTAATTCCCACGGGTAGTCGGCCTTGGGGTCGTACTTCTGGCCGGTTGTTTGCTCAAATTTCTCCGCGTCGATGCTGGCCAGCACTACGGCGTAGCCTGCCTTTGCCGGCTCAATTGCCTGATCCAGCGACATGACGCCGACGACCACAGCCGGCGGCTGCATCTGCGATCTTATGTCCTCTACCGCGGAAGTTGCTCTGCTCTGCCGCAACACTTTCCCTCCCGTCATTTTCTGCAGTGCTTCAGCGGTTGATGCGTGCAGCGTATATATTCCCACCTGCACGTTAAAAAATAGTGAGGCGGTGTAAAAATTTATTAGACAGTCGTATTGCTTTTAAATGCGCAAAGAGCCTTTTGTTGTCCTTGAGGAGTATATATGCGGGCACAGAGGCCGGGTTATCTACTTTTCGTGTAGCAAGGTGTTTAAATCGCCGCCGCTGTGCAGACGGCTTATACACTGGATAGAGCGCATATTGGCGAACGCAGTTATGTACGTAGAGCGGAACGGCACTGTTACGCTGTATTTAGACGCCTACGCGGCTAAGCTTATTCTCGGCTGTACAGCCAGTGCTCAAGATATGGATGGGAGCCGTGGAGGCGCAGACAGCCAGACGCCGCAACGCGCCGCTCAACGCAGCGCCTGACGTCTGTAGCCACGGCATGGGCCAGGGCGTTTAAAGCCAGGGTTTTTTCCGCGTCTACCTCCGCCCCCTCCGGCGCCAGTATGTAGGCCAGGCCGGCCTGGATGGCGGCGTAGCCCGGCGGGGGCGAACAGGCTTTTTCGCCACGGCTATATTCACCCCGCAGATATCCCTCGGCATCCCGTCGAATATACAGACCTCCCCTCCCGACAGCAGGGCGGCCAGCTCCTCCAGCGCCGCTGTGCAGAAGAACGGCCCTCTCCCCGCTTCTTTTGATCAGGCGGTAAGCACGCGCCATGCCGCCGTGTCTGGGGTGGAGTGCGCAAACGCGTCGAAAACCCTCCTAGCCCTCCTGACTGCATAAGCCGCCTTTGCCAGGGCTACAATTCCCTCCATGACTTCCCTCTCCGTATGCGGCCTGGTCGCTATGTCTAGAAAGAAGTATTTTGCAAGATAGTACTTGGAGATCCACGACCCGCTTGTAAAAAGCGCTGCGTTTCTAAACCTCTCCGCAGCCTCGCGGAGGTCTGAGGCCCTCAAAGCGGCGCACTCTTCGAGAAACGCCTTTTTAACGTTCTCCTCATCTGTCCAGAACATCAGCTTAACCAGCGGGTCGCCGCGCGTTTTTAAATCGCGGCAGGAGAATTTAGCCGCGGCGAGGGGGTCGCCCCGTTCGACGCCGAGCTCTGCCAGCGCCAGCTCAGCCGCCCTGCCGCCGAGCGCCGCGGCTTCGTTATACATGTCGAGCAGATAGTAGACAGCCGCGCCGACCCGGGGAGCAGCCTCCAAATCCCGCCAAAACGCCTCAGCCACATTCGCCACGTCTTCCACAGCGGGGGCCGCCTTCAAAACCGCGTAGAGCCTCAGCCCCCTCTTCGGCTCTCTAAGCGCCCGGCCGATAAGCCACGCGGCAAAAACGCCGTTGTATGAACCCGCAAGTCCCTCTCTCACGCCGGCCAGACAGCGGCCTTCAGACATGCGCGGAACGTGGTTGAGAACTGAGCTAAAGGCCAGCTCCAAGCCGGCCCGGAAGTAGTCAAGACACGCCATCGCCAAAAACCAACACGGCATTTAAAAACATTAGCGGGAGGAGAAAAAAATCATCTAAATATGAAGCTTGGAAGCTTCTTCATCACGAGCTTCCTCGCATTTTCAATCTCTTCTGCGGTCACATAAACCAGCTCGCCGTTAAATCTGATGCCCTTCATTAACGAAACTGGAACTACGACAGTTTTGTTGCTGTCAACGCTTTCAAACGTTAACGTGTCTAAATCTCCGTTGTAGTATACGAAGTATTTTCTATCTACTGTTAACCCCAGCAACTCCATGCATAAATTATAAGGAAAGGCTGCCCTTCTGGGCGGTGTTTTTAGCCGGATGCGAAGAGGTCAGATCTTAAACTTGGCCTTGACGCCGGCGGCGGACATCTTCTTGTCAGTCTTTATTTTGTATTCTGCCCATATATAGTCGCCGTCTTGGGAAATTGCGAGTTTGCCTATATCGCTGATGCCGGCTTTGAATGCGGCTATCTGCAACCGCCGTACTGCGTCTTCTCTCTTTTCTGGGGGGACGATTATAGTGAAGAACTTCACGTGTTGTAAAAAACCTGTATTTTTTATTTTTTAACGAGCTTCTCGCCGTCAAATGAGACGTATTCCAGCTCAAACCAGCGCGCCAGATCGCGTTCTATGCGCCTCGCGTTAAACGCGGCGTATGTCGTCCTGTTTTGAAATTTGTTCGGCCTGTGCCTGTGTAGCACCTGCAGCGCCTGCGCGGCGACTATCTCCTCTGCGGCTGGTATCTGCATGGCCGTGGGCGGCAGCCAGGGCGCCGTGAGGACGAGGGCGTCTGCGCTTAGTGTAACGCCAGTGCTGCTGTCTCCCCAGATTGAGTATGCGGCGACGTTTGGAGGCAGCCGCTTGCCGGAGTCCCGCAACATCCTGAGCCTGGTCTCTGATATGAACAGCGCTACTGACTTGTGCGCCGCCGCTAGGGTTTTGACCAGCGAGCTGAGTAGCTCAGGGTCGAGGAGGCGCATCTCCGTGGGCACGTTCTCCACTACGTACAGCCTCGGCTTGTGCTTCTGCTCTATTTCAACCACGGCGTCGAAAGAGGCGGCGAAAAACCACATGGTTTGTACATTGTAGTAGCTAAAAAGGGTTAAACATTGTGGTTTCAAAGAACTGATCAGCCTAGG
>JAWBJM010000098.1:0-5256 GCA_038832545.1 Pyrobaculum sp. | reverse complement strand
GAGAGAGCGAGCTGATACTCTTCAAGACGGGAGATGAGGTGTTCATAAAGGCAGTATCATATGTATTACTTGAGGAATTCGCAAAAAGAGCATCAGAAGTGAGGGAGAGGCTTCAAAGCAGGATGAAAGCTATTGAACAAAACGCCGTAGTTGACTACGGCAGAGAGAAGTGGGAGAAGGCGCTGAGAGAGGCAAAGGAGGCCTTGTCCTACCGCCTCGTGGAGTTCAAAGAGGGCGAGGTGAGGGTTGATATCGCCGTTGCCTTGGCCAATTTCGCCAGGAGAGTATTGGCGGTGAACAGAGCTCTGGAACTCCCAGAGTCTAGGGCTACTAGGCTGGCCGCGGCGCTAAGCGATTTAGAGGCGGCCAGAGGCGTATTGCGTTATTTTGAGCTGTGGGAGGAGGTAAGGGCCGCGCCGAGAGAGGAGGCGTTAAAGACAGCGGAAGAGATGAGGGCGCTGGCGCAAAAACACCCCATCGTTGGAGAGCTCTTGAGATCAAGGGCTAGGGGGGAGTGGCAGAGGCCCGAGGAGCTACCGCGGCTCTTACACAAGCTCTACGCAGAGGAGGCGCAGAGGCGCGTTGAGGAGCTGAGACAGAGGATTAAAGAGACAAGGGAAAACGCCGAGGCCTTTGGAAAAGAGGTGAGAGGGCTGAGGAACGCGCTGGAGAACGCGCTGGCGCAAATAGGCGCGAGGGATGCCGTTGACCTCTTAATCCGCCTGGCGTCCATCACAGACGCAGTGGCAGAGGCGGTGAAGGCGTTAGAAAAGGCGGCACCCGAGCTGAGGAGCAAGCAGTGGGAGAAAGTCCTCGAAAGGGCAAAGGCCGGGAGCCTAACTGAAAAGGACGTGGAGAGGCTGAGGGCCGCCGCGAGGGACTTGGCGAGGGCGTGGGAGGCGTATCCCAGACTGTTAGAGTTTCTCCAAAGGCCGGATATAGACGCCAAAGACCTCTACTTCCTCTACAAGGCGGCTAGAGACCTCGGCCTCAGGGAGGCGGCTGACTTCATCGCCTTAATCGGCACGGCTCGGGGCGTGTTTGAAACCTACGGCAGAGAGCTCTACCACAACCCGCTGTATGAGTCATTACTGCCTTACTTGGGCTGGAGGGAGTGGAAGGCGCTACTGCAAGCGCCGATGGGCGTCTACGTTGTTAACCGTCTCGGCGATAGGCTGGCGAGAGAGGCCTTCGGGCGCTACATACTGTTTGACCTCTACGGCGAGGCCTTTAGAGACATTTCAACGCTAGCAGACGTCCCGCTGACAGTGGGGATGCCAGTGGCCTTTAAGGCCAGAGACGTCTTCTTCTTCCTGCCGGAGCGCAGCTATCCTGACAAAGTGGCGAAATACGTGGCTGAGTGGACATTTCAAGGACTGGCAGAGGGCCTTAGGCGCTATTACAACTCCAGAGAGGGCATTCAGCACAGAGCCGCCGCCCACTTGATGGCAATGGCGGGTAGGGCGGTGGCGCTGTACAAGGCGTATGACGAGCTTATGAACAGGGCGAAGAGGGCCGAGGGGATGGAGAGAGACGTCCTCACGGCGCTCGCCCACGCGGTTAGGGCCAGGGCGGCTTATGAGGAGTTGAAGATGGCGAGATTACACCTAAAATACGCCGAGAGGCTGGCGGAGCTATCGGCGGAGAGGATAAGGGAGGCCGCGCAGAGACATTACGAGGCGCTTACGGCGGAGGCCTCAAGGAAGTTTAGGGAGAGTATTAAAGAAATTAGAAATATACTGGAGAAGTACGGGAAAGAGGAGCGCGAGGAGTTCTTAAGGGAGTTGGGAAGACATCTGGGACCCGCAGTCTATAAGGCCCTTCCCGACAGAATACACCTGTTGGTGAAGGCGGCCGACCCGATGCGCATTGTAAGGCGCATCAGCTTTGAGCTCTACGACGAGTTGGCGAAGGCGGAGGAGGCGTATAGAATTTACAGAAGGCTGGAGAAATATTTGGCAAAAAGCGTAAAAACACCGCCCAGCCCTGCGCCAGACTACTCCATAGCGATGTTTATTGAGGGCGGGGCGAAGTACAAAAGGCGCGTTGTGGAAGGGGCCGCCGCGGAGCTCTCATACCATTGGCTGAGGGCGAGGGCCGGCTTACTACTTAAGGTAGACGTCACCTCAATTGCCTACTGGCATCGGGAGGGGCAGATCAAACTGCCGCCGGAGGCGGTAAAGGCGCTTAAGGCAATGGGGGCGTACAGAAAGGCCAAGTTGCTGGCAGAGAGGGGAGTGGAGCCGACGCCGTTAGAGATTGTCAAGGCGAGGCTGGAGAGCGACGTGTTGGCAATTGTGGCGGCGAGTAAAGCAACACCCATTGCAAAAGAGCTTGGCGAAATAGCAACGGCGCTGGCATTCCACTGGATGTTAGGCAAGTTGAAACTGCCCGCCCTTGTAGTCGAGTGGATTAGGGAGTACAGGCCCGAGGACTGGAGGAGGGCTAAGGAGGCCGTTGAGGCGTTTAAGAGGGGCGATGCCGATGCGGCGAAAAGACTAATCGCCTTAAACGCCGTTGAGGCGTTGACAAAATTCAAGGCCGCGGTGTCTAAATTCGTGGAAGAGGCCGTTTCAATTGCAAGATTCAGCCCCGGCGCGTATCAGCGTGTGAAAGAAATAGCGGAAGACCTCTCGCGGAGAGGTCCTTTGGAGAAGTATTTGGCAACTAAAATCGCAGAGGCCCTAAGGCGCGTGGAGCCGTTGAGAGCGCCGGACGTAGAGGCGTTTAAGAGCTTGCCCGAGGCGGTGAGGGATGGCCTTAACCGGCTGGTGAGGAATTTAGAGGAGAGGATGTTGAGAGAGGGCTATTTCGACGCCGTTATAAAGCCGTTTAGCCGCCTATTTGGCTTCGGCGAGAGAACAGACCCCAGGGAGCTGGCGGGGAGGGCGGCGGCAAAACTTAGAGAGCTGTGGCGCGTAGACCTCAGAGACGGCGAGGCCTACGTCACTGGCTACAGGCAGAGGGCGGAGGAGGCCTACGCCAAAGCGCTGAGGGAGCTGGAGGAGCTGGCGAGGGCTCCTCTGGCAGAGGCGGCGGGGTGGGCGGAGCGGGTTTTCGACGCGCTGGCTGAGGCCCTCAGCTATTTGGTGGAGGACAGATTTATAGCGTGGAGTGAGGAGAATAAAGACTACTTCAACGGAGACGAGCTGGCCAAGACCGCGCTGGAAATCGTGAAGGAAGTCCTCGGCGTTGAGGCTAGGGAGCTGGCGGCGGAGGCCATAGCCAGAGCGCTGGGGAGGTGGGCGGAGATAGGAGCGAGGGAGTACCCGGCGTGGCTGTCACAAGGCAGGCTCCCGAGCACTCTACACCTAGCCGTGGTGTTAAAGACGGAGAAATATGCCGATTTGTTGAGCAGAAGGCTTCATGTGATAACGGCCGCGGGCGGAGGCGAGGAGGGCTGGAAAATACACGTATTCGCCTTCCACCCGACGCTGAGAGAAGTGGTGGAGAGGGTGAGGTCCGTGGTAGCCGACATGCTCAGCAAGGGCAAGGACGCCCCGAGCCATATAGGCATAGCGCCTGTGGAGTTTGTCTTCACCGTGGCCAACGCGTGGATTACTGACGAGGGAATAGCGACTAGCAGGCTGGGGGAGGAGTGGGAGAGGGCAGTGGGAGGCGTTTTTGACTACGTAATTGGCCTTAGGAGCGGGTATGAGGCAATTAGGCGCTACGACGTCTATTTAGCAGTAAGGGCAGATCCCAAATTGAAAGTATTCGCCGAGATATACGGCGACGAGTGGTGGAAGGCCGTGGAGGCGGCGGCTGGGTTTAAGGCGGGGGAGATGTTAATAAAGCGGCTGAGGGAGGAGTACGGAAAGAGGGGCGGGAGGAAAGAGCTACTGTGGGAGTGGAAGGCGGATTTCGTAATAGCGCCGGGCCTTCTGTACGCCCTAGCTGACATTGTGGAGGGAGATGGGACAAAGGCCCAGTACAAACTGGCCGTGTTGAGGGAGTTTCTCAAATGGCTGGCATCGCCAGCGCAGTTAGTCCCCAAAGCAGACCCCCACGAGTGGAGGGAGGACAACCCGATATTCCAAGCCGCTGTTAAGATTTACGCCGCGGTGACCGGCAAAAAGCTGGAGGAAGTCTGGCAAGAGGCCGTGGAGAGGCTGAGGGCAATTCAGCCGCCTGGCGTAAAACAAGAGCTGAAGGAGGAGCAGAGGGCGGCGCAAAGGCCGCCCGCCGAGGCGGCAGAGAGGGAAAAGCCAGCCGAAAAGGCGGAGGAAAAACAAGCGCCGAGCTACAAGGAGGCGAAAGCCGCCGAAAAGCCGGGCGAGGGGATGAGGGGAAAGGCCGCGGAGAGGCCAGGCGAGAGGGCTGAGGAGAGGGGCAGAGCCGCCGAAAGGGCAGAGGAGGGGGCCAAGAGGCCTCTTGAAAAGGCAGTGGAGAGGCCTTCCGAAAGGGCCGAGGGGGCGGGGCAGAGGCCTCTCAAGGCCGAGGCGGCCGGCCTAATCCCGCCTAGCAAGGCCGACATATCTGCCGTAACTTGGCTCGTGGGCGTTTTGGGGAGGAGGGAGATGGGCAGGGAGGAGGCGGAGGCGTTGAGGAGGGCGGTTAGAAAGGCGGTGGAGAGGGTGAGGGCCAAATACGGGCCGAGGCTGTACAAAACTGGCGGGGAGGCGCTGGCGGAGCTGGCAGACAGGGCGGCGGAAGAGGCCTTTACTCTGGCCGCCACGGCCGCCGAATCGCCTGAGGCAGTGCGCTATATGTTGTTGTTGTTAGAAAACGCTGAGGGGCCGGCCTTCGGGCTCGCTCCCAAATCGCCTTTAGAGGCAGATGCGGCTAGGGTGTTCGCCAAAGTGGCCGAGTACGTGAAGAGGGCCGAGGCGGAATTCGGCGCCGGCCTGCTGGTGTGGAACTACGCGAGGGCGGTGGCTGAGGCCGTGTTGAGAGAGGCAGAGCGCGTGTGGGAAGATGCGCTGAGGGGAATCGCCACAGTGGAACAGGCGGTGAAGGCGGCTGTCATTGCCGCCGCCGGCGTTGCTGGCGCTCTGGCAGTACACGACGGGCTGTACTCAACGGCCGTTGTGTCAGCGACGGCCGCGGCGGTAGTACTGGCGAGAGAGGGGGCCTTTGAGAGGGCAGTGGAGTACGTAAGAAGGGCCGCAGAGGCGGCATATGAAGCCGCGAGGGAGGTATTCGAAAAGGCTAAAGTGGCGCTACAACGGCTTTACGAGCTGTTTGTAGAGGCGGTGGCGAGGGCGCTGGACTACGTAAGAGCGCATTGGTTTATACTGGCCGCCGCGGCGGCCG
>JAWBJM010000097.1:0-5284 GCA_038832545.1 Pyrobaculum sp. | reverse complement strand
AGCACTACGAGTTTACTCAAGGCGACATGAGGAAGGCAATAAATGCTCTACAGATCGCCGCAGTGGTGGACAAAGTAGTAGATGAGGACTCAGTGGCGCGTGCGTTAGGCATGGTGAGTCCTAAACTACTACGGGAGACACTCCAAGAAGCTGTAAGGGGGAGTTTTAGCAAGGCAATTACTCAAATCTATGGGTTTGTCGTCGACGGTGGCGTAGGCGAGTTAGAAATAATTAAGCAACTACATAGAGAGGCTTTGAGGCTAGACGTGCCGGAGTATTTAAAGCCCGAAATAGCTTATTTAATATCAGAGGCGCATTATGCAACTCTAAGAGGGGCCAGCGGCTTGGCACAAATTTTTGGAACACTAGCTAAGATCAGATCGCTCATAGGTCGTTAAGTTATTTTTAAAATAAACAAAAAATTTATATATTCTAGAAAAGTTTATAAACTTGCTATGTCCTCCCCATCCTCCGGAAAACCACTAAGGTTACGAATTGATAAAAGTAGTGACGGGTATTTAAGTCTTGTAACCGACACAGGTGAGGTATATCTATGTCCAATCTGTGGCAACGATAGATTTGTCTACAACTACGAACGTGGTGAGGTGGTATGTATCGTATGTGGTGCCGTAGTGCAAGAACAACTCCTAGACCTAGGACCTGAGTGGAGGGCGTTTACTTCAGAGGAGAAAGGCCAGAGGGCGCGTACAGGTGCGCCTTTGACACGTCTAATTTCAGAGGCTTTGACTACGGTCATAGACTGGAGGGACAAAGACGTGTCTGGAAAAGAGCTAGATTTAAAGAGAAAGCTAGAGGTGATAAGGCTTAGGAAGTGGCAGACTAGGGCGAGGGTACAGACGTCGTACGAGAGGAATTTTATACAGGCGGCGCAGGAGTTGGAGAGGTTGAAGAGCTCTATGGGTATCCCAAGACCTTGTATAGAACAAGCCATGGAGATCTATAGACAGGCATTAGAGAAAGAATTAGTGAGAGGTAGGTCAGTTGAGGCCATGGCCGCCGCGGCTTTATATATGGCTTGTAGAATGATGAAAATGCCAAGGCCGCTGGACGAGTTGGTCAGATACACCAAGGCGTCTAGGAGAGAGGTGGCAAGATGCTACCGCCTCTTGCTCCGTGAATTAAACGTAAAAGTGCCTATAAGCGATCCCACATTATATATATCTAGAATTGCAGAACAGTTAAAACTCAGCGGCGAGGTGGTTAAAACCGCCATTGACATATTACAAAGAGCTAAAAAGTCTGGCATCACGGCTGGAAAAGACCCTGCGGGCCTCGCAGCCGCGGCAGTGTACATAGCGTCTTTAATGCATGGCGACAATAGAACTCAGAAAGATTTTGCAGTAGCTGCAGGTGTTACAGAAGTAACTGTGAGAAATAGATACAAAGAGCTTGCAAAAGCCCTGAATATAAAAGTCCCCGTGAAATAGTTTTTTATATCCATTTTTTACAAAGTGATGTTTTTAACTGTAGACGTCGCTACTGAACAGTTTAACGGAGGTCATGTAGTTATAAAACTTGAAAAATCTCTTTTTGAACTTAATTTTAAAGAGTTGGCCTATATAAAAAATTTAATAGATCGAATTATTCTTATTGAAAAGAATGTATTAAAACCAGAGGGTTTTAATATTTATATTTCTGAAAAAGAAATTAGCATAATTCCACGTTGGTGTGGAGATATAAACGTGGCTTTTTTCGGCGGATTAAAGATTGTGCCTATGTCAAGCGAAGATGTAAGGAAAATAATTCTTTCTAAAATTTATGAATCTAACTTTTGAGGCATTATCTGGCTTTATTGTAGCTGCGCTAGGGATTTATCTATTCAACATAATTAATTATGACTATAGGCTGTTGAAGATTTTAAAGAATTATCCGTTGGCCCCTGTAGTGAAAAGCGGAGGTATTATAGACATAGATAAACTTGGGATTTTTCTACAAAACTATAGATATGAAATAGAGAAAATAGGAGATGTACAGTTAGAGATGTCAAATAATATGATTAGAGTTTGGGGAAGAGGTGAAGTGGTTGTAGTGTTTGAAGCACATGGCTATCTCGGCGTGTATAAAGTAAGGCGTGTTGTTAAGGTAACAGACACTACATCATCTGTCTAAATAAAGCCAAGATTTGTATATCCCAAACCACTAGGAATATATAGGCTATAATAGGTATTAGCGAAAACTGAGTAAATGATAAAAGCAGCCCTATAATATCTATGAGTAGTATTAGGCCTACTAAAACTATAGCCACCTCTCCTTCTTGAATTGTGCGAATTATCAACGCAGATATTGCCATTAAGATACAACTAACTAACAACACTGGATCTAAGCTAAAAGTCGTAAGGAAGACTACCACAGCTATATAGAATTTAAACAAGGCAACTACGGCAAAGGCTTTGTGCACTTGGTTGTAGAATTGGAGTTATAATAAACCTTAGCATAGCTAAGTTTATATACCACATCTATAAGGCTAAATTATATGGCTAATGTGCCGAGGCCATTGGTAAAAGTGCCAGAGAAGTTAAACATAATAGGTGATACTAAATGGAAAACTGGGAGGGGCTTCTCTACAGGTGAGTTAAAAGAGGTGGGGCTTAATGTAGATCAAGCAAGGCTCCTAGGGCTACCTGTAGATGAGAGGAGAGACTCAGTTTGGCCTCATAATGTTGAGATATTGAAAAAATGGCTAGTTGACGTGCTAGAGGGGAGAGTGCAACCTCCAGAGCCAACTGTGGTAAAACAGGTAAAGATTAAACGTAAGAGAGGTAGGCCGTTTAGAGGCTTAACCGCAGCTGGTAGAAAGTCGAGAGGTCTAATTTCTACTACGTTGAGAGAGACGCATAACTATAAATTCAAGAAGAAGGCAAAGGAAAGGCGACTTAAGAAGAGACACGAAGCTACGAAAGGGCTTGGAAACATTAAGAGAATATCAAAACTACTTAAGTAGTTATTTAAACTGTCTTAGACTCTCTATTAATTTCTCTATACTTATATTAGTAACTGCCAGCGGTATGTAGCTCCTTTTTGCAATTTCCACCGCCAGGGGGTCTACGGAGTCTTGTCTTACTCCATGTAGTACTACAATCGCCGGTTTTATGCTTAAGACAGACGACATAGACTTTATGGCGATCATAGGAGACCTCCCCGTAGATACTTTTGTAAAAATAGCGGCTCTCTGGGATGTGCTTCCATAGAGTCTTACATATTCTACAGACGGCACTTCGAGCACTAGCTTTACACTATCTACCACTGTGTATCCGTGTATGTCAAGGCCCTGGGGGGGCCCTACTATAACCTCCGCCGCTATAGTCTGGAGAAATGTAGACGCTGGTACTGGCTCTGTGAACTCTTTCATGTCTAATACAGCTATCCAAAACTTCTCTTTTAATAGCTGTCTCTCAAGTAGGTTTATTACAAAGCCGCCTTTCTCAAGGTCTGTCTCTATCAACGCCTGTACAAACTTTTTTACAAATCTCGAGCCGGGGAACTTCCTCCTGCCTGATTCATAGTCGCTTATGACACTAGGCGACGTGCCAAGTCTCGTCGCAATTGTTGTCTGAGTAAGTCCGAAAATTAGTCTCCATTTTTTAATAGCCTCGCCTGGGCTGTCGGACATTATAATGTCTCCTGCTATATACATAGCTACGTGTTGATGACTCATATGAGAAAGATACTACATCTTTTTATTTTTTGGCTAACACGTCTTGTCTATATTTAAAATTTTAAATTAAGGAGATATAAGATTTAAATAAGGGCTTTTCTAGAACCGTGCTTAGTAAAGAGGAGCTTCTTGAAAAAATTAGAGAAATATCTTCTCAAATAGACGAAGTCCAAAGAGAAATAGACGGTATTACAAATGATATAAATAACAAAAGGGTTTTGTTAGAAGAAATTCGGAAACAGTTGGCAGAAATAAGGTCTTTTATAGAGGGGAAGAGAAACCAGATTCAAAAAACTAGAGAACTTATAAATTCGCTAGTGGAGAAAAAAAGCAAAACAATAGAGCAGATTAGAAATTTGAGAAATGAATTACTTCAAATCAATATCTCTCTTCAGAAGTATAGAGAAAAGATTGTAGTATATCGAAATCTACTCTCTACGTTGAACGAATATGCAGGCGGGAAGGTTTTAGAAAAAGAAAAATTGAAACGAATTATTGAACAGCTTGAGTATTTTTTTGAGACGTCGCCGACAAACCCCGAGTGGGAGCGTCAATTTATAAAATATATAAGTCAGATTGAGAAAGAGTTGAATATCTTAGACTCTATGGAGAAAGTAAAGGCCCATCTTTCTGAGCTAAAATCACAAGCCGATGAATATAAAAACAGACGCGAGGCTATTAGAGCTGAAGTTGCTAGACTAGTCCAAGACTTAGTAACTATTAAACAAGAGCTGTCACAGTTGAAATCCACTAGACAGGAGATTTACAAAACTCTCGCACAATTGAAAGAAAAAAGAGAAGAGTTGAAAAAGAAAAGAGAAGAAATCAGATCTGAAATTCTACAACTAGCACTTAGACGTAAAGAACTTAGAGAAAAGAAAAGAGCTCTTCAAGAAGAGTTAGAGAAGTACAATATATTACTCAAGGCGTATGAACTCTCGGAGAGAAATAAGGCAAGGGCCGCCGCGCGAGCCGACGCCATGCAGAACTTAAAAGAGAGAGCTGAGGCACTGTATAACAAACTTCTAAGTGGAGAAAGACTAACTCACGAAGAAATAAAAATATTGATAGAGGCTGGGTATCTTCCAGAAGAGTAGTGCGTATCCTAGTACTCTACGTCGATAGAGACGGCGATTTGAAATCTCTTGGCTACGACACTCCAGTTGTCGGCAGAGACGAAGTTTTAAAACTTGGGATTAAGTTTATTTTATCCCATCCAGACGACTCAGATGCAAATGCTGTCTTTGCCGCAGTGAAGATATTTGATAAATTAGCGGCGGAGTACGGCGTCGAGAATGTCAATGTCGCAATTGTAAGCGGGTCCCGCGACCCCGCACTTGCCGATTTGGCAGTCTTAAGAGAACTTGACCAAGTTCTATCTCTCTACGACGTAGATGCCATATATTTCGTCTCTGACGGGCCCTCCGATGAAGCCGCTATTTCAGCCGTTCAGTCGAGACGGCCGGTAGTGTCTGTTTATAGAGTGGTGGTAAAACAAGCAAGGGGAGTGGAGGAGACAGTTACTTTGTTTAAACATTATGTAAATAAAGCTGTAAAAGAGCCTGAGTATAGGAGATATGTAGTTGGACTACCAGCTTTTTTGATATT
>JAWBJM010000096.1:0-5521 GCA_038832545.1 Pyrobaculum sp. | reverse complement strand
ATTTGATTTTTACTGGAGCTCGCATTGTGAATGACCACGAAAAAGTCCTGGTGTATGGGTCAGATATAAGTGCACAATCACAGTTGACACAATCGACTATTACCTGTGCCTTTATCTCCTGATATTCAGACTTAACGTCCACTTCCTCCCGTCTAAAGATTGGAACATACACTGCTACGCCCACTCCTTTCTCAACATTCTGCATGAAAACCCTTATGTATGGATCGTCTATCACTACTTCTCCACCGCTTTCTATCACCCTGACTATGTCACTTAAAGCCCGTTTCAACTTTTCCTCTACGCTCACAATATGACCTATTATCAGCTAGTTAAAAGCTTTACGGATAGAAAAAAAGTGAATATATACTGTGGTTACCGGCGATCAGTGGTCTAAACTACTACTAGGCCGCCCCAGGCCTTTTTACTCGTAGCTACAGCTACAGCATGGACTCCAGCGCTTAACTCAGACGGTAGAGTGATCTTTGCGTAACCATTACTATCAGTGGTAACGTTAACAGTGACGGAACTGCCATCGATTATCACTTTCGGCGTTTCTCCAGCATCGAAGTTCCAGATCTCTATCGTGCTACTATCAGCATAGACAAACGGCTCTTTAGCCACAAACCCATCATATGCTCCTCTAATAGCTTGCATCAGGCCTAATATAAACATCTTCTGCAATAATGGCTGCCGTACAGCAACACCGACAGCGCCGACAGCCAATGGTAAAACCGCATCATCAAACCATCTAGTGTACTTGTACACATTTTTGTAGTACGGCGCTAATTTTCTCAGCTCTTTTTCGCCGATCAGAACTGCGCCTCCCAATACGGTAGTAGTTATGTCCAACCGTCTGATTACCTCAGCCATATTGCCTCACCATTGGAAAAAAACTGTACGTTATAAATTTTTCGCTTACTTTAGAACTAGCGACGCCATCATCAAACCTTCCAGAATTTTCACTATCGTTTCCTCAGGTATACCGAACGCTCTAGCTATTAGCATAACTTTCTCTTCTTCACTCTCTGCTCTGAAAGCTTCTTTCACCTTTTCTATCACTTCGTTAGGCAAGTTTATGGCCTTCAAAGCATTGATAACATCCTCTTCTGACAATTCTTGTTTTTTTGACAGCTCATTTGCTATCTTAACTATTTTCAACACTTTAATGGTATCCATGCTTGTTGGCATCATCGTGAAGATAGAAAAAAAACTATGATTTATACGTTACGCTACTTTATGCCGCTATAGCGAAATAGCTCCACCGGCCGGTGCAGTACCAGTTATTGATGCCGCTATGCGTTCAAGCAATGTTCTATCTAATCCCCACGTAGTGTATTTGGTTATTAGTGCTGCTACCTCACCGGGCAGTACATTGCCATATCGATACTGGATCTTCCATAACTCTCTAGCAAATGTTAGATAGGATGCACGCAGATGAGCTCTAACTCTGGCCTCATCGAGAATAGCGCCTACCTTGGTGTCCAGTTCAGCCAGCTGAGTATGCATATCTGCAAACGCTTTAGCAGTGTCTTCATCCGCTACGATTCTGCTGTAATCTGTGGCTCCGGTTTCTACCTTTATCCGCCATTTCGCCAGTCTTCTTGCAGCCGGAGTTGTCCTAGGCATCGTTATCTAGTGATAGGTATACTATTTAAACGTTTGTATACGCGAATACTAAGTGTATTCGCCTAATCAATAGCAATGCGCATTATAGACTGGATACTATACCCGGTACCTGAATTAAGAGAAAAAAAATCAATCGAAAAAGTAGTCCAGCGTTTTGAAGTTACCTACCGTGTAGCGTACAATATCAATTGCAGCATCTATCCATGAGCCTACGATCCACTGATCTACATCTTCTCCGGCCCATTCATTAGCTTTCTTCATCAACTCTACGTACAACCCTATTAGCTCTTTCTTTGTATAGATTTTTTGACTAAATCTAGGCGGCCTCATGCTGCTCCTCCCTCCTTTTTACTCGATCTAGCACGTATAACCTATACCTTCGCACATCTTCTAGTGCTTTCATGACCATCCTTTCAGAGACAATACCATCGTCTACTAGCTTTTTCAGCATCTCATGAGCCTTAGAGGCCTGTTCATCGTCTTCCGATGTGGCAATAAACGCCAGCTGATATACCATTTTCTGAATTTTTCTCACCTCTTTGATAAACTTTTCAGCCTCCTTTATCAGGTCTTCGTTCAACTACATCACCTGACGGTTGTATAATGTAGCGTAATACCCAGTTTGATATTCTCAACGTCGCATATCCACGCCTAATGCATGCTAGTACATGGATATAATCAATAGCGAATTTGTCGCAGATCTCTGGTTTTCTTCCCAGCATTCTGTAAAACCTCTTATGCTCAGTACTCAATATTGGACGAAGAAGTATAAAATGATACCCGTTTTTCGTCTCCAGCACTAGTCCTTCAGACTTGTACTCTTTGCACAAAGCCCTGCAAAAAGCTAAGAAATCTTCTAACCGCGCTTTATCATCGCAATCTAAAAAGATTAGACGATCAGATGAAACGCCAATATCCATTTTCCATCCGAACAATACCTCAATAATAGCTGCGTTATAAAGCGCCGTAGAAAGACGCTTAGTATTGATCCTAATTGGCTCCATATCATTCTCCCTTTCTTTCTATCTATTCTTCTTCCTCTTCTTTCTTCGGCACTATGGTGAACCAGATATATTTCTCAATCCACTCTAGTATTCGTACAGCTTCCTCTGGTATTTCTTTCTTCAGCGCCTCTATAGCCTCCCTCAATTTCTCATATTTTTCTAACTCTTTCTGAAACTTTTCTTTGATTTCTTTCTTTTCTTCAGGTGTTAGTCTGATAGCCACTTCGGTTGTTTTTTCTTTAGGCATGTTTATTCACCTATCGCCTCTAATAGGGCAACTACAAGCTTGGCTGGCAACCATTTGCGTAAGCCCGCCTTATAACGTTCTTTCACTTCTCTTCGTTTTTTTGCTTTGATTGATTCAACGTAGCGCTCTGACAACACCTCTAAGACATATTCCACTATGTCGTTCACAGACGTAAAATATCGCAAATCCACGTCAATCACCTCTTCTCTCCATCCTTCCCTTTCCGGAAATTTTATTATGATCTTCATAATCCCTCAAGCTCTCTTTCAAGTTCAAAAAACCATCCTTTCCATTTAGCATATTCTATCAGCATGACTAAGTAAGGTTTTAAAAAGTGCCGAATTATTTTGGCCATTTCAATACCAGTTTTTTTAGATATCGCTTTCAATGCTATGTACTCCTCCTTGGTTAGCCGCAAGACAAAAACTTCTGTGTGATGCTCATACCTGTTACGTTTTTCTTTCTTAATTATCCCTAATTCTTTCTCTATCGCATCGATCCTCATCTCTTAGCCCACCCTTCCGTAATGGATTTTGGAACTCTGAATATGTAGCCATGCACTTTTCCCCAATATTTGAATGGCCAACTTTCTATTTCGTATTTTGCATGTAACCAAAGTAGCGGTAAATACACTGCCGATGTATCAATTCCCACTCTGAGCAAATCGGAAAGCGGAATATATATTTCGATATATTTCCCCTTGTCCTCATATTGCTTGAATTCATATTCGAGCTTCAATAACTCTATGATCTTCTCGGCCATTTCCTTAGCTCTTTCCGCGAGCCTAATGGACATCTAAATCATCACCCCCGCTTCTTCCTTTACGCGTTCTTTCACCTCATTCCATATATCCTTCATTTCAGGATCAACCTCACCGATTTTTACTATTGCCGCTATTTCCTTCGTCATAGCTATAAAGCAAAAAAGCATCAAAGCTTCCTCTAAGCGGCCCGTAATTGCTATGCATTTTGATATTCCTTTTTCGTGATAAAAAACATAGTATGTCCCGACCATCTATTTCACCTCTATTACTTCTATCATGATCGCTTTGAACGACTTTAGCATTATTAATAGAGCCATTAGCATATCTTCAAACTTCTCATATTCCCCTATTAACTCCGGCTCTTGAAAGCCATTTATCGCAATTAATCTATATTTCTTCATATTAGCTCACCCCAATGATAGGTATCGTTTTTTCTTAATGACTTTCGCTTTTACTAAGTATCCCTCCTTTAGATAAGGCTCCAGTTGCCTAAGTTGCTTCAGAATTACCTCCGAAGTTGTTCTTAGCGTTACCTCTTCGCCTTTCTCTGGGTCTATAGCTAATATATACACGAAGTTCACTTTTTTACCTTGGATCATTCCCTCGTCTACCTTATAGTCTTTTATCACGATCTCTTTGTTTATATAACTATCCAGTCTATCAATTTTCTCTGTGCCAAATGGGTTTCTTGTTTTTCTTAGTTCAGCAAAACTAATAACTTTTCCACTTATTTTCTCGTTCATTTATGTACCACCCTTTTTACGTTGTACAAGTTGGGGCTCATACCCCCTATCAGCCCCCCTATCCTTTTCTCATCGGTCACATTGAGGGAGACCGGGGGCATAGTCTCCCTCTCAACCTCCATACCGTATATGTTTTTCAGGGACATTTCGTCCCCGTTACAATATTCGCTAGTTTTGCGATAACCAAAGAGAAAACAAAAAAAGAAAAGAAAAAAAATAATGTTACGTGAACGGGGCTAATGCAGGTGCTAACACGTAATATGTTGAACCGTCTTGGATCACATACACTCGCTTCTTTATTGGTTTCTTGCAAATTTCAATGTTTGTTATAATGTCGCAATCAGGAGTTTCGTTATATAAAGCACACTCATAGCACTTGTTTCCGTAGATGTACCACTTCAAATGTTGGCAATTTCTTAGCGGCAGACCTCTATGTGTTAATTGAGTCCTACAGCTTCTGCAGTATACCTCTTCGTGTATCTCTATTTCCATTTTTTCTCCCCGTTATAATGGCTCCTAGTCTAGCAGAGTGAAGAAGGAATATGTGAGAAATAGAGAAAAAAAATATGTGTGGAATACGGGGGCGCTTATAGCTCTATTATCGCCGTTTTTCTTCGCACTCGCGGGTTTTTGCTATCTAGCCAGCTAAAGACCGTGGATAACAACTCAGTGTCTTTCTTCACAGCTTCTATCAGTGCCGCTAGATCGTTGAAAGCGTCTTGATCCTTGATTATTAATCGGTTAGTAAGCTTGGGTGATTGAATAGCTAGTATTGGCGTTGCACTTCTGCCCTCAGTGGGCGGCGCGATCACCACACAAAGAGAAAAGTTATCGAATTGAGCCAGCCTTATGGTTATCCACTGCTTTTGCTCGTTGGCTGTCCTATAGGCTGTCTCCAGTTTCTCTATTATCCTCTGTCTCCGCGTTTTTTCCTCGTTGCCCGTAGATCCCTTTCCGGCCGTCATGGCCGGTCGGCCCCCCGGCGGGGCGGGGGTTTAAAAGGCTTGCGGTGAAGGCCGAAACTTTCGAACCAGTTCGTTAATTTTCCTTTCCGGTTTGGTTTTCGAACGGCATATGACGCCGGCATATGACGGTGTCAAGTGGCTCATCATCATCTATCATCATCTTGGCGCGGCCC
>JAWBJM010000095.1:0-5548 GCA_038832545.1 Pyrobaculum sp. | reverse complement strand
CAAGCAGCCTAAGCAAACATCTAAGAAAAATCGGAATAACATACTCAATTAACCCACCACAACCGTTTGAGAAATACATAGAAACCCTATCCAAAGCATCGCTGTTCGGACTATTATCTGAGAAAGAGTCATACCCGCAGTCGGTTAACGAGGCGAACGCTATAGGCGTGCCAGCCGTCGTCGCCGAGCCTTGGGGCGCGAACTTCTCAGATAGAAGCAGAACCCTGATAATCAAGCTGGACGAAAGCGATGCAAGCTTAGCTCAGAAAATTGCCGCCTTCCTGTACGAAGTGAAGAATCAGCCTAAATCCAGTGTTCCAAGCTGGGACAGGGTGGTGGAGACTTATGTTAGGAGACTATACCTTTCAGAGTAATCACCTAGTTGACGAGCATGGATAATACATTGGAATCGCTCCTGAGATATATTGACTCCGCGCTAGGGTTAGGCGATTTACCTGTACTATTTTGGCTTTTATACGTCATGATATTCTTTTTTGTTTTAACATTTTTCTCAGAGTATCTTAGAAAGCCTAGCATTTCATTCCCTGGAGAGGGAAAGCGCATATCCTACCTCCTAGTTCTTTTTTCACTTGGTTTGTGTAGCTGTCTTTCATTATTAGCTTTTGCCGTCTCCTATCTGAATGGGCATTTCTACAGTTTTCACGTAGTTTTGGGATTAATTGCCCAAATGATCTTTTCATCCGCTCTATCCATGTTTTGGCGCGCCCCTGTACACGATAAAAAAGTGGAATCTGCTAAAAAGGTTATAGTGCATCTAAGCGCGGTAACAATAATATTTATCATATCTGCCAGATGGCTCATCAGGGGCGTCGATGCTGAGGAGACATCGGCTGATACCTTGAACATCTATTACAACGGCAACTTTCAGTATTCTATGCATGCCGGCTGGTATGACCTGGCCCCAGTAGATTCCATAATAAAAGTGATTCTTTTAAGGATCTGCGGCAATGATGATCCGTTCAGCCCACTTGAAACCTTCCTCATCTCATTCATGTCAGGGCTATTCCTGTATATTCTCGTTTACGCTTATGTTAAAAGTAAGCGCTCTCTTAACCATTTGTTACCATTGATTCCAGCCATGCTAACGCTGCATCCCTACGCTTTCCTTCCCGGCGTTTATGTAACTCCAACCAACATCGCTGTGGCTTTAGCGTTGGCTTCTCTAATTCTGTTTTTATATCCAGCTCAAAATAGTTCTAGAATTCAATTAATATTGTCAAGTATTCTATTCATTACCTCGTTATTCGCGCACCCATTCGCCATATCAGTGTTGATATTCATTGCCGCCTGCCTGCTCGCCCAATACGCTGATGGTTCTCTGAGGATGCGCGATGTTCTGTTCTTCACATTCACTTTGACTCTATGGCTGGCTAAAACAGCATATACGGCCACGATATACGGCGTAGCTAGCATTTGGCAAACCATTGTAAATGGGCTTCTTCAGCTCTGGGAACGGGAGAGCGTAATAGCATTCAGAAATGTGGAATATCTTAGGCTGCCTAAGATTCCTCTAGCTTCATTCTCAGCTTCACTAGGAATAATCGGCGGAATCGCGGTTACCATCTTGCTCAGCACGCTTAAGCGACGTACCAATAATCCTAGGTGGCTCAGTCTCTCGATAATATTCGTCACAGGGTTCACGGGATTATCCAGTTTGCTCGGAGCCCTAGGAGGGTACTCTAGGTATGTTTTCGTGCCTTTCGCCTCCCTCTTCTTCCTCGTTATCCTGTTTTATGGTGAAGTTAGAAATATTTCATGCCCTCTTAAAACTTTAATTACCCTCGCCGCAATCCTGACAATGCTCACTCCCAATTTCATGCCAGATCAATACTCCTTCCCCATGGCTGCTAAAGTCAGCGACAGAACAATGTTCGAAATATCAAGATCTCTGTTTGAAAAGTTGAGTCCTACCTTTGTTGTTAATCGCTTTCAGGGTATTTCAAGTATGAGGCTATACGTCGATCAACAAAGCGAGTTCATCAGAAACATGGGGGAGTCAGGCCTGATCGTAGACAAGCTGATATTAGGTGGCGTAGTTAGAGCCAGATCCTATTGGGATTTCGTAGGAAGAGGTCCATTCGATCCCATTCAAGGGGAACGAGGACATTCCATGCACAATATCGTTTGGGATACAGGTTCAGTAAAGGTCTTGTCTTCATGGGTCAACCCCTAGTATCCATAGTGTTAACGACATTTAATTCTGAAGACACAATCTCGGATGTTTTACATGCTATAGTAGCGCAGGACATGCCCCTCTCAAGTGTGGAACTAATAATAGTTGATGGTGGGTCAAAGGATCGGACAATAGAAATAGTTAAGGATTTCCTGGAAAAATATAACTCACTTTTTCACGTTACGAAACTGATCATCCATGATAGAAACTACGGTGTATCAAAAGCTAGAAACGATGGGATAAAAGCATCTTCTGGAAAATACGTTTTAGTGCTTGACCACGATGTAATAATGAAGAAGTCCACATTAACAAATCTCCTGAGAATACTTGAGAATTCTCCACCAAACATAGCCGCAGTTATACCGCTCCACGTAACGTACCCTGAAAATACCCTAGACAGATGGATAAGGCTAATAAGAGAAAATAGGGTTACACGTGCGTCAGCAATAACCAGCTGCGCCCTTATAAGGAAAGAGATTATTGACAGGATAGGTTTATACGATGAAACACTCGGGCCGCCGTTCACCATAGCTGAGGATACCGAATACTATGCGAGAGCCAAAAGCAGAGGCTACGAAGCTTTAATCATCGGCTTCGAGAAGGTACTGCACGTTACTGACGAGAAAATGTGGAGAGAAAAGGAGAGTATTCAACAGTTTTCTCGGCACCGAGTTGGAGCAAGGAAGCGGTTGTTAAGTGTTTTGAGAAGAACATTCACTGCTGTCAGCTCTATTAAGAGTCCTTCGTACAGATATGCGTATAAGAAATATGTTGCAAGCCTTCCTCTTCTCGATAAGCTAAGATGGTACGCTTACTCAGCTACACTTCTACTTACAGTACTTCTCATCACGGTCCTCTCCATCTCCAGCATATCTAGTACACCTCATCAAGTCATTCAGCCCATAGCATTAATCTCCCTCGTTGCATGCTTAACCCTCTACATCGATACCCTAAGAGAGTATTGGAACCCGAAGGCTCTATACGTATCCTTAGCTTACTCGGCAGTAGCGCTAGTATGGAGGATGCTTAGATCAATAATGCTTCTGACACCTGTACGTGTTAGAAAACCAGCTAACTAGGGTTACATGAGGGTTATGAGAATGCGGGAATTGAGATCAAGTGTAGGCTCACTTTTAGCTAGATTTCTAGGTTATACATTTAAAATATCAAGATGCTAACATCAATGACTACTTCGAACTTTACAAGACTATGTTGTTTCGGTTAAGCGAAAGGGCCTCTAAAGGTCCATTAGAGTACCATTTAAGTCGAAGTAAAATTGTCAAAACCTGGGATGGATTCTTATTCTTTGTAAGGGCTAGGAGCCCGGATCTCTATGCTACGGCTATTGCTGAAAGGTACGAGCTTGAGAAATGGTTTAAGCCTTTAGCAAAGCCCCCTTTAATGGTAGTCTCACACATCCTGCTTTCCACCCCGCGATTACTCCTAAAAAGAACCAGCTCAACGTCAACGATCCACCCGCTTTAGGCCTTATCGGCGTAGTAGGCATGGCCATAAACTATGCTTTGCGCGTTTTGTCAACATTTGGCGGATGCTATTTCTACTGGCTAGACATACTTATGTTTCACTCTCAGCATTAATTACTAGAGTTTATTAAATTAGTTTATTAAATTAAGGTTTACCAGCTCAACTCTAGCTATAATATTGATCTCACTAGAGCATCACTCTATGGAATTCAAGATACAACATTAGCTGCAAACATATATGCTGAGAACATAGGTTGGACTGATAAAGTAAGCTGGTGCATAGGCCTCCGCCTCTCTAAATACCTCAGCAACCCAGGAGCATTAACTTGGATGGATCCAAGACTCTCAGTACCGTTAAGTTCTCTCAAACCTGAGCCGCTACACAGCGGTACAGCTCATCACTACCAAATAGTGGCTATAGTAGGTACAGATAATGTCGGATTGAAAGCGACATTTAAGGATCCCCGAAATGCTGACTGGTTTATTAAAAATTTCGGTATACATCCTATCAATTTTGTAAACTATTTTCATGAATATTGTATTATATTGAACTTAGAAAGATACATAGGAGTATGGAAAGCGTAATCTTAATTAAACACATCTACATAGGCAGCCAGATGAGATGGCTGAACAGAGAATCACGCACTTACTAAACTGGCGCGTTATGAAGATACTCTTCCAGACTATAGGCGTTCTGGTTCAATATAATTGGGCATTGCCATATTACATCTCTAGAAGGGGGGTTAAACTAGTTAATTTAACTAATGCTATGTCGTATTTGATGGGAGGGTATCACTATCACTTAAAGGCTCCTAAGAGTTTAATTCCCTTTTTCCTAGATACTGGGATAGCTCATCTCTCCTTCAAATACGTGGAAAATATTTTTCCCATCGAACGGTTTGCAACGAATTTCGACGTAATACACCTCAATAGTCCAAATGACTCAGTCACATGGAAGTTGCTAAAAGTCGATGTGCCTAAACTGTTTGTGCTTCATGGCTCTTTAGATATTATTGATGAAAGGAAGAGTAAAACCGCTTGTAAAAGATTGGAGGAAATAAATTCTAGGGTTGATGCTTTCGTGACTGCAAGCTATCACGCTGCGCATACTGTTGAAAACTTTTGCGGATTTAAACCTATAGTAATACATCACGGTGTCGATATTAGTATATTTAATCCCTTTAATGTCTCTAGGGAAAAAGCTAGGGAAAAGTTGTCAATACCAAAAGATAAAAAGGTCATAGTTTGGGTTGGCAGAATCGACCCTATTAAAAACCTTACTATGATGATAAACGCCCTCCCATATGTTGTTAGGGAGGAAAAGGACGTTTTGCTTTTGGTGAAAGGAAGAGCTGTGGAAAGAACTTATTTCCAGAAAATACTCACCTCTATTAAAGATCTTGATCTGACTAAATATGTACGTCTGGATATTAAATGGACTGCAAACATGAGCATGATTTACTATTACCGCGCAGCTGACATCTATGTACATACTTCCCTTTCTGAGGCTTTCGGCTCATTAACGATGCTCGAAGCAATGGCCTCAGGAGTACCGATAATAGCTCACAGAAGATCAAGCATACCGGAAGCATTAGGGGACGCAGGCCTATTGGTAGAATCTGAGCACGAGCTAGCTGAAAAAATTCTAGAAGTATTATATAACAATAAGGTTAAGACAGAACTTTCTAGAAAAAGCTATGAAAGAGTTCTCAGAAACTTTAGAATAGAGTTAACTGCTGAAAAATATCATCGGTTATATAGTGATTTATCTCATGGAACGTGAGTTAAGCTGGCATACTATTAAATGTTTATGGAAAGTAATCTTGACCCTTTAGTTAGTATAATAATCCTTAATTATAATGGATCCAAA
>JAWBJM010000094.1:0-5734 GCA_038832545.1 Pyrobaculum sp. | reverse complement strand
CATTTCTGATGCTCTTTTTGCGAATTCCTCAAGTAATACATATGATACTGCCTTTATGAACACCTCATCTCCCGTCTTGAAGAGTATCAGCTCGCTCTCTCTGCCCCAGAGCGTAACCGCCGTGGCGTACGGCTCCAGCTCTCTTCTTAACTGCTTGACTGCTTCCACGACCCTCTCCCTCCCATAAACCGCCGCGGCTGACTCGAAAACGCGCCTAATTGCCTCCGCCAGAGCTCTCTTCTCCTCCTCAACGCCAGTTAAGGCGGCTGTCTGCGCCAGGCGTAGAATTTCATATGCCGCGGCCCTCAGCCCAACCTCTTCCGGCATACGTAATGTGCTCTCCCTCACCACTGCTCTCCCAACTGCCTCCTCCTCAATTGCCCTAACTCTTCTGTAAGCCGCTAACGCCTCTCCTGCCAGCCTGTCTGCCTGGGCCCACTCGTCCCTCGCCAAGGCCTCCTCAAGTCTTGCCAGTTTTTCCTTGAGCTCTTGAAGGGCTTTGGAGTGCTCCTCCGCTAGCTTGGCCGATATCTCGGGCGGTTTTAGCTGTTTTAACGCGTTTTCCACGGCCCTCTCGGCCTCTTTTGCACTCCTTTCGAGGGCCTTGGCCTCTCTCCTCGCCCTCTCCGCCTCCCTCTTCGCCTGAACTATTTTCTCGGCGGTGCGGAATGCCTCCACGAGGGCGCCAAGGGCGTCTTCGTCCACCTTCATCCAGCCGGCCCGCACGGCCAGCTCCCTCCCGGCCATTACGTCCTTCAAGACCTGCGCCGCGTCTTTTCTCTCCCTCAGCACTTCTGCCAGCGCCTTGAGCTCTTCCACAAGCCTTCTGTCTCCAGTGGCCTTGAGCTCTTTCACTTTTTCGACAAAACGGCGCGCCGCCTCGTACGTCAAGGGGTCTGGGAGGTATGCCTCGCTCTTCTCCACGCTAACGGCGCGGTGGAGTAGCTTGGCCAGCTCGGCGGGCTCTGCGCCTTGTAAGTCGCGGATGTAGTATAGCGCAGATGGAATTACGCCGATCCTCTCGGCCTCCTCCAGCTCGGCGAACAGCCTCCTCATTCTCTCCGCCGATGCGACGGCCTCTACATAAACAGCGTCGAGAGAGGCCCTGGCCTTGGCATAGACTCCCTCTGCCGCTCTCACCCTCGCCTCTGCCTCCCTCAACCTCGCCTCTGCGCTAATCAGTCTCTCGGGAAGTAGGTCTTTGACGCCCCTTAGGTACTCCGCCTTTACTCTCAGTTTTTCGGCCTCTTGCGCCTTGCCGGCGCGCGCGGCCTCTTCTGCCTGCCTCTCCAGCTCGGCGATTTTGTCCTCTATCTCCCTCTTCCATCTCTTCACCCCCTCTTCGTACTCCGCCTTAGCCCTCTCGTACTCTTCCTTTATTCTATTGCGCTCTACAGCCGCCTTTACGTACTCGTCTAGGGCCCTCCTCAACTGCAATAATTGCGCCTCAAACCTCGCCGCCTCCTCTTCCATTTGCTTCACAATTGCGGCGTGTTGTTGCGCCACTCTCTCCAACTCGGCGCGGATGTTCTCGGCCTCTACGGCTATCCGCCTCATGGCCTGAGCCGCCTCGGCCAAACGGCTCTCGCCCCTCGCGTAGAGCTCAATAGCCCTCTTTGCCGTCTCAACGTCGGCCGTCTTGTCCAGCACTTCTCTCAACAGAGAAGCCCTCTCCGCCGGCTTTACTACCTCTACAGAGGCCATTTTCTTCGCCGTGTCGACGGGTAGTTTCTCCAGTAGTTTGACGTATTCCTTCTCCAGCCGGCTGATTACTCTCGCCTCCTCTACGCCGCCGCGCTGGTGGTAGAAGCTCCTCGCCTCTTCGGCCCTCTCCCGTAGGAATTTCACCGCCTCCTCCCTCCCCCTCTCGACGAATATCCTCAGCGCAACGTCGAAAGCCTTTCGCATTTCAACGGCGCCTGGCCTGTCAACTGCGTATATTTTCTCCTCCACGTTGGTGACCCACATGTAGCGTTCTCCGAATTCCCTAAAGAAGCGCCACGACTCCTCCAGCACCTCCCTCCTCGCCTTTTCGTCCTTTTCCTCCACGGCTTTTATCGCCCTCTCCAGAAGCCTTACGGCGAATTTCTCGGCGTCGGGTAGCTCTCTAATCCGTTCTATTCTCACTAACTCGACGTCGCCTACCTTCAGCCTACTAAGTTCTCTCACTTGCTCGCCAAAGAAAGAGGGTCTCACTGCCTCTCCTTGTCTCACGGCTACAACCTCTACGCTCTTCAACTGGCCGGCTTTTGCCTCTAACGCCCTCTTGGCCTCTTCCACCGGCCTAGCGCCCAGCACAACTCCCCTAGCGAGACCGATAATGTACAACGTGGGGAGCTCTCTGTTAATTCCCCTTAACGCCTCAACCTCGGCGAAGCGGTAGGGCGAGTAGGGGACCTGGCTGAGCTCCAGTGCGCCACCCACACTGCCTGCCATGTCTCCACCAGCCCGGCGCCGGCTTGGAGCACCTTCTCCCTGTTCTCCACTAGCCATTGGGCGAGGTCGCGCGGCGTTTTAACAGCGCTGGGCTTTTCCCCAACCGCCAGCCTGAAGACCGTCCACAGCCTTTCAAACGCCCCGTGGTGGAATCTAGCAATGGGCTCGTACACCGCCTTGACGCGGGCCTCGATGCGCTCAACGGCGGCCCTCGGGTCGGCCACGTCCAGAATCGCCAAGTCGTAAAGCAAGGCGTAGAAAGCGCCGGTGGACTTCTGCACCGCCTCTCTGTGGGCCTCTATGGCGGCCCTCAGAACGGCCTCTTCGTCCACCCTCTCCCTCACGTATTTAGCCCATTGTGCCGCCCTGGCGGCCCGCACCTCTTGCACTAACAAGAATATCTGCTCGTACTGCTCTCTTGTTATCTTCCCCTCTACGTAGAGGCGGCGTAAGTACTCCAAGTTAATTAACGCCAGCCATCTCGGCTTGTCGTCTAAATGCGCCAAGAACAAAGTGTACAGGACGGGATGCCGTTGCGAGAAGTCGTGCATCCACTGTTCAAACCGGTAGTCGAATTCAGGCCACAGCCTCCTCAACAGCGCTATGGCGTCCATCTCGGTGTACGGCTGCACTCTCTTGTACAGCTCGTAGGCCCTCCTCCCGGCCTCCGCCGCCGCGGCAATTCCTTTCTCGGCGGCCTGGCCGATTTTGAACATCGCCTTCTCCACCCTCTCAATCGCCTGTTCAATCCTCTCGTGGAGCTTTTCCTCAAAATAGGCCTCGAAACGACGCCTAATCGCCCACTCCTCCGGCCTAATCCTCTCTCTGTATCTCGCCCAGCCCTTGTGCGCCAACCTCCTAACTAGCCGTATCGACGCGCGTTTAACCGGCGAGCCCGCGAATTTCGCTATTTTTGCAATTAGCCTGCTCCTCAGCATTAGCCTAATGCCCAGCCAATACGTCAGATCTTGTACTACGTGATTAATGAAAGCTATTAGGTACCGCGTAATTGACGGAAAGCCGAATACAAGCGCCAAGACCTCAAACACTATGACGGGCGCCAGCAGGGCTACGTATACAGACCACCAAAGCCTCCCCAGCAGTTTCCCCAACAGCTCCAGCGGGTTTATCAGAAGGCCAACGTCCCAAATCGAAACTCCCCACCGCGGGTCTGGGGGCGGCATGGGCGGGGTGGAGGCGGGCTTGTAGGGCAGAGGAGTGTTGTTATTCCACGGGATGGGCCAGTGTGAAACTAACGACGCCGGAGGAGGCGGCGGCGGATTGGCGAGAAGCCACCTCCACCTCTCCGCCAGCGCCGATATAGACTCTCTAGTGGCTTTCGAGTCCCCTAGCGTGTAGCCGAATAGCCACGTCTCGCCGCCGGGGTACAGCGTTAAGAGGCCGTAGGCGTATTTCTCGCTTCTCCAGTCAAATCTGGCGCACAGCACTTTGAACTGAACCCCCCGGTAGCTCTTGGGCTCTGTCTCGGGCATTGGGAAGAAGGGCGCGGGCCCTATGGACTCGGCGTATGCCCACTCGGCGCCTCCGTCTGGCAGTTTAGACGGGTCGGCGTACTGCCTCAAGTTGTTGACGTACGCCCTGGAGTAATTGCCGGAAGCAAGAAGCGTGAGGAAAAACTCTCTATTAGTCGTTAAATTCTCGGCGGCTTTGGGGATTAGATCCCAGAAGGGTTTAGCCGTGTTGAAATAGGCCGCGTTACACTCCTGGTCGTACTCGGCTCCGCGGAGGAGGTTAATCACGGGCACGCCATCGCTGTCTACGCTAAGCGCCTCGTCGTATTTTTCCGGCAGGGCAACGCGTCTGTCGTTTAGAGTGACGTCGACCCCCCTCATCCAAGCGAAGCCGTAGGCGTAATTCGTCACGTGCCTTACGTCCCAGAACTTAATTCTGAGGTAGGTGTGATTCCCCTCGACCCAGCAAACGTATAGAGAGGGCGGCGGCCCGTTGCTCCAAGGGCCGTACCGAATCTCATACCACACCCTCCAGTCGCGGTAGGTGTAGTACATAGAGGAGTTAACCTTGGGTACTTGCGCCGGTTTAATGGGATGCCAAGGCCTCTCGAAGTGTAAAGTCTCAATAAACAGCTGTTTAGTCTCCAGCCGTTTTTCATAGTGGGGCTCCTGCCACTCCTCTCTGCTAGTAGTACACCACTGTTGACAAGTGCCGTTTACATACTTACAACACCACTCGCACTTTCTCGTCCACTTGTAGAAGTCTATGGAGCCGTCTGCAGTCGGCTGAGGCGCCTTAGGGAGAAGGAGGGAGAAGTTAGACCAAGCGGCGTTTAACGACGGCTTAGACCACTGAAGGTCGGATACGTCGTATTCGAGGAGGAAGGGCCTCGCCGTCACGTCCAGCGCGCTACAACTCCCAGCGGAGCTCCCCACGCCGCACTTCTCCCAGCTGGGCTCCTTAACCCACCCCCACACCCCGACGACGCCCAGGCGAGTCTCGTTCAACAACGTGGCGTTGTTGTACACAACGGCAACTCTGCCGGAGGCGTACAAAAGACGCCAGTGGGCCGGCCGGTTCGTGTCCGCCACGTAGATGGGGTAGAGCTGGCTAAACAGCCGGCTCTCCTCGGCCCTCACCCTCTGCAACCACTGAATGCTGTTCTCGCCGGAGGGCATCGTGAGGTTTGGAATCGGGACGTTGAGCTGGGGGTACTGCAACTGCCAAGCCTCCGCGCTGATGGTGACGGGGTACTCCAGCCAGGCGTATACGGCGTATGTGAAGTTCAGCCCGAGCCCCGTGAAGTTCTTAGCGCCTGCATAGAGCACAGCCGGAGCCCCCGGCCCCGCCACCGCCCAGTCAGTCCCGTTCTTCCCCAACGGCTTAGGCGCTTTATAAAAGAGGTCTTTGGGGAGGGAGCGGTTGTCCAAGCCGGCTGAAAGCCAGAATTGGTTCAGCTTGTCGTACAAATCGTTTAACAATAAAGTGTTGTTATACCTAACTAAAACGACGCCCTCCCCCACGGCCACGAAGTAAGAGAGGGAGCCGGTGGCGTTAGGCGCCGATTTTGCCCACTCGGCGATTTCCTGAGCCCACTGGGCTATTGCGATACCGTGGGGGCTTAGGTACGCCCCCACTGCCGCCGCCACGTACAACGCCATGGCTATGCCTGTCAATAGGGCTCCCCAAGTCCTAGTGGGCTTGAACAGTAGCGCGAAGAGCCCAATGGCCATGAGGGGCCCAAACCACTTCTCAGCCCACCCGGCTAGTATGTCAAGCAAGTGGAATGTCATGTAAACCCCAGCCGCCGCTTGATACGCGGCGT
>JAWBJM010000093.1:0-5762 GCA_038832545.1 Pyrobaculum sp. | reverse complement strand
TTCCTTGACTATCTCTAAGACAGTTCGGTACGCAGACTGAGTAGATACGAGTAGTACCTTCATCACAGTGTTTACTCCAAACTCAAGTAGAGCAAGACACTAATAACCTACCCCTTATTTGTAGATCAATGTGTTCCTCAACGGCTAACCGTCTGCAGAGATGAGTTGATAGCAGTAATGTTCAAGGTCTCTATTACACTCATGAACTACGCCCTCAGGTTTTTTACGGTTTTTTACTTATGTAAACACATTATAGACGGAGGTCGGGCCCGTGGCCCAGCCAGGATAGGGTGCCGGCCTTCGGAGCCGGTGGTCCCGGGTTCAAATCCCGGCGGGCCCGCCACACCATAGGAGCTGATTACTTATAAGCTCATCGTTTCACGATCATCCCTCGCATCCATGAAACGTTTTAAATGTAGAGCAGTAATTCTTTATAGGTCTGATGATGATTAGTGTAAATTTGAGAGCTGGATCCATGAAAATCTCGTAAAAGGACATGGGGATCTTGCGTAGCGGCGAGCAAGAGTATTATTTTGGCATCAAGCTAAAACTGCGGTGAAGTTAGTAGTCGCTTTCAGACCGCTTTCAAATTAGTAAGCCTATGAAAGCGGACTTTCCATTAAGCACCTTGAAGGCGTTACTCCATAGGTGTTAAAAGAAGTTCTTTCGAGCCAAAACATCTTTAGGAGAAGTTACCAATGTTAACTGCTTCGTCTTAGAAACAACAACTTAACTCGTCTTGTCCTTTAATGTCCCTTAGCAAACTAAAGGCCGCCGTACGTAAACCTGCGATTCCTTTTCTCTCGAGAAAATTACTCTCGAAAGTGCGTCCATGCTCGACGGGCTCGCAACCTAATGGTCTACGCACTCCTTGATACACAACCTTAAGCCTTAAATCTAGCTCAACATGTTTGGCAATATGCGTACGGAAGCTACGACGTAGAATGTACGGAAGATAACGCCTATAACCAATATCCTCTTCATTCTCTATTTCTGAAGCAAAGAGTTTATGAGTTAGAAGGCTAAATTAATTTTAATTAAATTTTAAACCATTGAAGCTCGCCTGCCACAAACACACATACGTTGAATTGCGCTCTAACAATAAGCTACTAGCATAACAAGAAAGTTTCACACATAGTCGTTACCTTTCTACGCCGCCTCATTCGCGTGAAAAACGTGAAATGTAAATTCAGGCTTTATGCAAGAATCACAAGGTATAAGAGGCTAAACTTAGCTTAGATTCTTAATATTAAGTGTTTCAAACCTTGATATCACTTAATTGTCATTCATATTCCTCAGAAGGAGGATCTATAGTCATCAATGAATTTTGATTATTTAGAGCTTATATGCTTTCTACCTATCTGCCAAGAAGTAGTCTTACTATAGACATAGCGGCGTCAGGGAAAACTACTATTATTGCTACTGTTACTAACATTAGTAGTATAAACGGTATTACAGCCTTGTATATGTCCGTTAGCGGAATATCCTGATATACCCCTTTAAAGTAGAAAATTCCCATACCCACTGGTGGAGTAAGGTATGCTGTAAGTAGTGTGGTACAAAAGACTAATCCCCACCATGTTATGTCATATCCTAAGCTACGTATTACCGGTGCGAGGATCGGACCAACGACTAAAGCTATTGGGGCAGTATCGAGGAACATTCCAAGAAACACCACAAAAGCTATAGATAATGCGAGAGCGGATACCTCAGCCTGCGGTAATGAGATCATAAATTCTGTCACCATTCTTCTACCGCCGAGAGCTGTAAAAATGGATGCGAACCCTTGAGAGCCCGCTACTATCCAACAAACCATCGCTACTACTCTTACAGTTGTAGACAGCGCGTCAATAAGTATCCTTCTGTTGAGTCTCTTCAACATGACAGCGTAGATAACCGTTAAAAGTGCTCCTATACCTGCTGCCTCTGTTGGAGTAGCTAATCCAGCGAATATCGAACCTAGAGTGCCTATGATGATCGCTAAGGGGCCGAGTGCATACCTCATTGCGGTGATTCTCTCTTTGAGCGTTCCCCTGAGTTCAGGTGGAAGTACTGGTGCTTTGTCTGGATGAAGATAGGACCAAACAAGCACGTATATAGCAAATACCGAGGCCATTATTGCACCTATCCCGATCCCGCCAGCGAACAAAGCTGCTATGGAAGTTCCAGTTGCTACACCATAAATTATCATGTTAGTGCTCGGTGGTACCAGTTGCGGTAAAGAGCCCGCTGCAAGGATCACACCTACAGCAAGTCGCTTATCATAACCGTATTTCAACATTAATGGGTATAGCAATAAAGCTAGACAAACCACTCCGGCAGCAACGACTCCTGACATAGCTCCTATCAAGTATCCAAGTACTATGGCAATGACAGCTAAAGACCCTCTCACTCCCCCGAGGAGTCTATATATGGCTTTAAACATATCTTCAGCCAAGCCGCACTTCTCCATAAGCGCTGACATGAAAACATATAAAGGCAACGCCACTAAAGGCCAGTTGTTCATTGCTGCCCATATTCCATTAAATATTATGTCCAAGCTTCGCCATCCCCATATATATAGTCCGAAACTTAATGAAACCAAAAAGAGAGCAAATGCCACAGGCAGGTTGAACAAAAGCAATATAAAAAGGGCTATAAACATTAGAAGGGGTACCGGCAACACTCTAAACACCCTTTAATCCTCTGGTATTTCCGCCTCTTGTTAGTTTTTGTTTCAGTAGGGCTAGCGCCTGAAGGCCTACAAGCAAAAGCGATGCAGCCAGTATCCATTTGTACCACCAAATTGGTGGCGAGACCTCTAGCACGCTGGAGTCTACTTCGAGTATACTTGTAGAGTACCATGCTTGACTAACAGCATTTATCAGTATAATGAAGCAGATTATAGATATCGCCACCAAGTTAATTACTTCGACAAACGTCTTAATTCTACGTGGAAAGAATTTAAAGACAGCGTCCACAGATGTGTGTCCACCTAAGTAAAGAAGGTACGCACCCCCTAAGGAAAAGGAGATCCCATAAAACCATATAGAAAAATACCATAACCACATATTGGGAGCGCGAAACACGTACCTTAACATTGAGGAGACGACTGTAGACACGATTAGGGGTAAGATTAATGACGCACATAAAAAAGAGTATATTTTTTTGTTTAGCTCTGTTATCATTTTCTCTATCCCCTTGGTATACTATATTAGTCCAATTTCTCTTAATTTTTGCTCAAGGGCACTAGCCCAATCTTCGTAACCAAGATCTCTGGCTACTTCTATTATAGCCTTAACCATTTCTAGTGCTACGGCATCTCGCATAGCTTGCTCTGCCAATGCGGTAATCTGAGCTTGCTTTATCAGTTCCCAATCCTCCTTTGGTAAAGTGTAAATTACGTTTCCAGCTTTAATCCACAGCTCCTTGCCCCAGACATGCTGGTCTCCCCAGAACTGGTAGCTCGACCAAAAGAATGCCGCTTGAGCTGCTACTCTGACCACAGTTTTTAAATCATCTGGTAATTCCTCCCATGCTTTCGGGTTAACGACTAACGGGTTGTCCAGAAATACTCCAGTGTGAATAGTCATACCAGGTGGTGGATCGAGAACGTATTTAGCAACCTCGTGAAAGCCTAATACGTAGTTAGTCACGTAATCGTTCCACTCGGCGCAATCCACCGTACCAAGCTGTAGGGCGGTGTAAATCTCGCCAACCGGGAGTGTTATTGCTTTAGCACCAAGCAACTCGTAAACTCTCAGACCGATACCGGACGACCTCACGATTCTTCCTGCGAGCTCTCTCACTGAAGTTATAGGTATACGACACATTAACGACTCGGCGGTAGCCAGAGTTAGGGGACCTATGTACACGAGTCCAAGCTCCTCTCTGAAGAACTTCTCAGCTATAGGACGCACTTTCTCTAAGTAATGCCAGAGTCCATGAGGCTCTGTAACGGGCCACGGTATTGCTCCTAGGAGAGCCATGACAGAGTACATGCCAGCCCAATATCCCGTATAAGTCGCCGCAGCCTCGATAGTACCTCTAGCCAGCTGGGTATAGGTTTCAATCACAGGGAAGAGTTCACCGCCACCGTATACCTCTATGATCAGTCTACCACCTGATAATTCTCTTACTAGCCTGGCGAAGTAGTGAATGGCTTCTGCCCTGCGTTCACCAGTAGCTAGATGAGTTACTAAACGCCATCTATACACTTTTGTAGGCTCGGGCGCCGGAGTAATTGTCACGGTAACAGTTCTTACTTCACCTGGTAACGTTACGGTAACGGTTCTTACCTCAGCTGGAGGGGTAGTTGTTGTGCCAGCGAAGTAGCCCGCAATACCTGAGATCACGATTAGGGCTATTAAGAGCCCGATCAAGACCTGTGGACGCTTTAATGCAGACACCGTGAAAGCACCATGCATGTTGTGTATGGTAAGTATATAAGCTTTTCGATTTACTGACTCATGTCAGTATTTCAGGCTTTCTTTAACTATCCTCCTGAGCAATTCCCTGGTAACGGTTACAGGACTCTGCGCTAATAGCCGCTTTTGTATGAGGGCTCCTTCAACGAGTTTATCGACGTCTTTCTCCTCAATACCTAACTCTATCAGCCCGCGTGGCATCTCCAATACCTTCATCAGGTTCGCTAAAGCAAACGAGGCTTTCTCCGGACTTACGCTCCCTTCTGGTAAGTAATCTTTAAGTAGTTCAGCTATTCTCAAACATTTCTCCGGAATGTATGGAGCTATCACTTTAAGGAGAGCTGGTCCCGTTATGGACGCAGCTAATCCATGCGGTACCTTAACTCCCTTCTCTTCATAAAGTATACCAGCTATGGGATAAGCTAACGCATGCGAAATGTGGGCTCCAGCATTGGAGAGTGCTATCCCGGCTATATGAGATGCTAGCAGCATGTATGTTCGAGCTTCGAGATCCAGGCCGTTGCTAAAGGCTTTAGGTAAGTATTTTCCAATTAAGTGAATAGCTTTCTCGGCAAAAATGTCTGTAATAATGCTTGAGCCTTGGTAAGGCGGTCTTTTTGAAGGATCCGGAGGTTCTTCACGCGTATTATAAGGCTTTGCCGTAAACGCCTCTACAGCGTGCATGAGAGCGTCCATTCCGGTATCAGCTGTTACTTTAGGTGGCATGGTGACCGTGAGTAGAGGATCCAGTATTGCGAGGCTGGGTCTAAGGTAATTGTGAGACAAACCAAACTTCATGTACCTTCCATCAACTTTAAACGTTACGACAGCGACACTCGTTACCTCAGAACCCGTCCCAGAAGTTGTCGGTATAGCTATTAGAGGTTTTATCGGACCTGGAATAGGCTTGCCCTTACCGATAGGTGGGGCAAAGTAATCCCTGAAGCTGTCAGTTGGGTAAGTCGTGTAGAGGTCTATTAGCTTTGCTGTATCCAGAGAGCTCCCACCACCCAGACCTATGAAGGCGTCATACTTCTTCTCGCTAGCATAATTTATTCCCCTGATAATTGACTCCTCAGAAGGTTCTGGCTCGACCTCATCCCATACATCTACCTCAATACCAGCGCGCTCTACATGTTCGACCACGTAGTCTACGATTTTGGTGTTTTTACGTATGAAACCATCTGTTATGATAAGCACGTTCTTAGCCCCCATCTCTCTAAGATCATAACCGACCTCAGTTGAGGAATTTACACCGAACTTTACAGGAACAGTACGTAAAACGAAGACTTTTTCTACGGATACTAAAGTTGAACTACCCATGACCACCATGTTAAAGACCCTTATACCTTCAGC
>JAWBJM010000092.1:0-5791 GCA_038832545.1 Pyrobaculum sp. | reverse complement strand
TCTCATTTCCCCACTTCGGCCTTATGAATATAGCCACATCCCACGGCGTAGAACTTGAGATCTTCACGTAGGGCGTATATTTAAAATGAGTTAAATTAACTGGATCTGGACAAGTGAATCTTGTCGATTGGTTGAAGTAAACATTGTCAGATGCAATATAGCCGTCGCCAGGCCGTAGTATAGGACAAGTAACCGCCCCCATGGATCACTTGGAAATCCCCTACTTATGTATATCTGGACATGTTGAAACGAAAAACCTCTCTCTGACCTCTGGGATTTTCCCCCAAGGTCTGCGAATGTAATTCTAAAAATATAAGTGTATGTCCAGTGGCTTTGTAAAGAATCTTAAACAAAGACAGTGCCATTTCTAAAGACTGGGTTTTCTGGAGCTGTGCACCACCCAGGGCCGTTAAAATCGCCTCTTGGGTCTGTAGCTTATTGAATTGTAGAGATGTGTTGGGTGTATATAAATAACACTAGAGCGGCTGATATTGGTATTATATAAACTATAGACATATTTGTGGGTTGTCATCTCTGTCGTTGTGGGTAATGTATTGGACCGGCCGGGATTCGAACCCGGGATCTCCCGCACGCCAAGCGGGCATCCTTCCGCTAGACTACCGGCCCTTCTTTATCTATACTCAAGTTTATAAATTTTATATCGAATTCACAAACTCTGCAAAGACGTATAACAATATCGCGCCTATAACCATCCCCCTGCCGCCGTATTTATGAATCCCCGATAGATATAATACTGCACCAACTAGACCTAAAATAATTGATAAAGTCTTTGAAATAGATACAATATACTTCTTAATTATCTCTTTTAGATTTTCTAAAAAATTATTTATAGAGTTTAATATATTTTCAAATATGTTATTTATTTTTAAAAATGGGTCTGTCATATTTTGTGCAAATATTACAAATGTCATTAACAATATAGCTACGGCTAACTTCATACATTTTTAGTCGAGATATAAACAACTTTAGTAGACCTCTAGATCTCTCCCTCCTATTCTTAGCCTAATTCTTAATTTTGTAGATTTTGTACTCTTTGGATGGTGGCCGCTTTCGTCGTAGAGAACTGTGCCGTCGTCTTGAACGTACTCGTTTGGCTTAGCAGTAGTCATGGCGTGTCTATATATACGACTGCCTATTTGTATCAAGTCTTTAGACCTGCCGCTGCATATGTGCACCGACGTAGAGATAGCCGAGGCTATCTTTCTCGCAGTTTCTAAACTTCTGTTTATATTCAGTCCATTAGTTTTATAGCCGAACTGTCTAAGTCTATCTATATTTGATTCAGATACGTCTAATTCGTTTATATTGACAAAACTAATATAATTCTCTACAGCCTTTATAGTTTTAATTAATTGTTCTTCAAAACCTGGCAGAGCTGGAATCTCTAAGCCTACGGCTTTGCCAGTCGCCGCCAGCAATCTAAAATACTTCTCACGCCCAGTCACTTGACTCTTTGATATGGCGTGGATTCTAATTTCATCAATAGGCGAAGAGGCCAGTAGACTTACTCTTTCACTATTTAGATTTAATATATGTGTATATATATGTATATGGAAATTTTCGCCAAATTCATTTTTCAACAACTCAGCTAATTGCTTAACTCTATGGCCAACCACCGCTGGGTCGCCTCCGGTTATGGCTACGCCGTCTGAGGCATATTCAGCTATAATCTGTGGCACTTTTTCTAAACTATCTACTGGGACGTCGTTTACATACATCACATCTTTTCCAAATCTATCTGTCCCCACGGGGCAGTAGAAACAGTCAAGTGGACACAAGCCAGTGATAAAGACAACGCTTTTAGCCCCTAGTAGACATAGCTCACATCCACGGGCTAGATATCCACGAACTTCATTGTAATACACAACAACAGGCGGATCTTTATTTAAATGTATTCTCTAAATATAGACATGTCTGAAGAGGAGAAAACTATAGAGAGAGCCCACATAGAAGAGAGAGAGGGGAAACAAATTTTAGTAATTAGGTGGAACACTGGAAAGACTTCAGCTGGAAGATTTTTTGGAAAATACGGCGTTGGGGGGAGGCCTGACTTTTTTAGATTGTTATTTGGCGCGGTGGCTGGCTCTTTAAGAGAGAGATTGGGAGCACAGGGAGATGAGTTATTTAATAAAATTAGAGACTCAGACGGCTTTAGAAGGGGGAGTAGAGATATTTTTGAAAACTTAAAAGAGTGGTTCTTTAGAGAACTGGCCCCTAGGTATGGACTTGACAGAGGCGACATCTTTATGATAATAACAGAAGTTGAGCTAGATTTAGCCACTGGAGAGTTGAAGTGGCGTAAAGACAAGTCAGAATTTTACTACTGGGTGAGGAGCGATAGGTGTCAACAAGCGGCTGCGCCTAAAGAATGTCAAGAGCTAGCGATTGAAAACGCCAGACTCAAACAAGAAATAGAACAACTTAGAAAGGAGCTTTCACAAATTAAAGAAAAGTTAGCGACTCTTTTAAAATAGCCTAGTTTATTTTTAAAGCCTCACCAATACGTCTAATCCCTTCTTCAATTCTCTCTTCGCTTTCAGTTACAAAAGATATCCTCACCGCCGCCTTGTATGTCTCACTAAAGTAAGAGCCGGGCACTACGGCAACGCCGTATTTCTCTAAAAGCATTTTAGCGAAGACTTCTCCATCGTCAATATATCTAGATAGATCTACAAATACGAACATAGAACCAGACGGCGTGATAAAATTCGCCTCTGGCACGTAGCGTCTCAAAGCAGAAACAGCCACATCTCTCTTCTTTTTATATACCTCAACGACTTGTTGTATGTATTTTACTCTATACTCTGAACGCAGATACATTGCTATAAACCTCTGAGCAAACGAGGGGGGGCAGTAGACCATTTCTTCATTTACTAATTTAACCTTAGGCACAATCTCCGGCGGTCCATATACGTAACCAAGCCGCCAGCCTGGTATCGCGGGGTCTTTAGAGAAGGTGTTGATAGATATTGTATGCTCTGGCGCAAGTTTGTAAAGATATATATGCTCGCCCTCGTATATTAATGTCTTATACGCCTCATCTGTAATAATCCAAAAGTCATAGTCTTTTGCCAAATCGGCTATTAGCTTAGCCGTTTCTTTACTCAACGTCCTACCAGTGGGGTTGTCTGGAGATACTAAAATCAAAGCCTTAGTCTTTTTCGACACAGAGGCTTTAACGACTTCGGAGTGTGGCTGAAAGTTATCTTCTAGCATAGTCTTGACGACTTTAATAGCGGCGCCGAAGTATTCCAACAATGGTCTATACCCAAAATACGTCGGGTCTGTAATTACAACCTCGTCGCCGGGCTCTAGTACTGCAGCTAGTGTAGAAAACATTGCGGCTTGGCCCCCGGCTGTCAAGACTATGTATTCTGGCGGAATTTCTAACCCGCCTAATTTTTTTAAGTCTTCAGAAATTGCGGCTCTAGTTTCGTATATGCCTTGAGAAGGCGTGTATCCATACAAATCCATAGATTCTATTTTTAACAACTCTGCAAATTGTTTTCTTATCTCTATCGGCGGTGGGATACTTGGTTGACCTGTGGATAGAAGTATAACATCTCGGTTTTCTCTTCGTAATCTTTCACGAAGTTCGTCAATTTTACGAGTAGGCGATTCTCTTAACGCCGATATTCTCTGTGAAAACCCCTTCATCGCAGAAAAAACAAGATTTTTTATATATATGTTTACGTGTACTTTTTTTGTAAAGGGGCTATATATCTCCGTCTAGAGAAAAAACCATGGAACAGATCCTTATTCCAATTTCTGAAGAAGAATATAGACAACTTTTAAAAATATGTGAAAAATATAATTTTGAAATATTAGAAGATTGTATAAATATGGCTTTGGCTCAGCTTATATACATATATAAAGGCTCATAACAACTCTCTAGGGCTGAGAAATGCGTCGTCGGAGAATAATCTAACTAAGTCTAAAAACGACGTATTGACTTTAGCTAAGTGATGAGCTAGGCGTAGTCTAACTGGATATTTTCTAAAGAGGCTACATAAATCTTCTGGATTAAATCTCTTTGGAAACTCTACATACAGAACCCAGTCCGATTTGAAAAATGTTCCGTATAGCTCTCCCAAGTCAGCGGGCTCTAGATATGAGCCACGCGGCATATTTAATAGAATCAGCTCTGCAACTCTCCTCTCTCCTACTAGTTTTGAGATTTTTTGAAAGAGCTCTCTTGTCTCTCTGTCTTGGATCTTTTCTCCATACCTAGCCATTTTGGGGTCTTTAGAAACGCCTATTAGTCTATCGCCACTTTTAACATACGGCGTGAGAGGGCCGTCTATTAGCACTACATCTGTGTCTAATAACTCTGCAAAGTTTATCTCATTTCTTCTAGCTTGTAGATGAATGTCACCCGTTACTTTCTGCACTATGTATTTTTTCTTCACTCTATCTCCTACCCCTACAACAGTTTGTATTAATACATCTAGATGGCCTATTTTACGCACTATATAACTTGAGTCCACTGCGCCATGTTTTATATACATCTCACTTGTGCACCTATGTGTAAGAGATCTCAATAACTCTGGCGCCTCTTTTTCAACATATGGCAGCTCTAGTTCTATAAATTTCAAAATCTCTGAAAGAAGCTGTTTCATCAATAGACTTCTTCAAGCAGTCTTGTGAGTATTTTCTTTAACGTCTCTCTGTCTACTCCCTCAACTATATCCGCTAGGTGAGACGGCAAAGACGTAGACAGCCCCTCTACGTAGTTATTTAGCGCCGATAGAGACGGAGATCTTCTATACTTTTTCCTCTCAGCAATAACAATTTGTTTTAACTTCTCTATCAATATATCGAATTCATCTCTTTTTTTCTTAATAGCCGACAGCTCTTTCTCCAAAAGTCCCATTTCTTTATACAAAGCCAGGGGTACGCCTCTTATATATATCTTCCCGTTGATTATAGACGCCACAACTTTTTTAGTATATTTGCCTATGCCGACTGGCACTCCACTTGACGTCTGGCCTACGGCAATAATCGACTTTATCTCTCTGCCTCCGAGTATTACCACGTCGAAAAATTGGAATGGTTCTCTTGCGTCTATTACAACATCGCCGTCATGAATCTCCTCGTGGTCTTTTACTATAACTATTTTAAGCGACATATTTCTTTTCCACTACTCCAACTCTGTGGAGTTTTTCAAGCTCTTTTTCAACTATGTCTCTTTCCATGCCCGTCTCTGTGGATAACTGCTCAATGTCCAACACAGCTCCTCTGCCTCTACGAGCCACTGCGAATAACAACTTGGGAGTTACGCCTAGTTTAGTCGCTGCGATTTCAATAATCTTCTCTACTTCACCCTCAAGTCCAAGTTTTTGTCTAAGCCACTCCGCCGCTGTTTTTTTAGATCTAGCTTCTTCGAGATATTTTTCATACCTCTTTTGTAGCTCTACCGCGTACAGCTTTAGATTTACTAAATAGTCGTCAAGCCAAGGCTCGGGGAGCTCTAGTAAAAAGACTAGATCTTTTTCTACATCAAGAGATAGGCCTAGGCTTTTGGCTATGCCCTTAACCTCTTCCCAAGTTTTTAAAATCTCGACGTATTTCTGGAGTATAGCCTCTTCACGTTTAATATCCTCCTCTTTCACTTTTTCTATATCTAAATATTTTCTCCTCTGTGGTAACTTTTCTAAAAGTAAAGAAACTCTTTTAATAATTTTAATTTTTTCTTCTATTTTTTCTTCTAGTCTTTTTCTAACTTCTTCATACTTTTCTTTAACTTCATATATCTTTAATAAAATCTCTC
>JAWBJM010000091.1:0-5888 GCA_038832545.1 Pyrobaculum sp. | reverse complement strand
AAGGCTAAAATCGTTAATCTTTGGTGCAAGACTTGTCCCATATAAAGGAGTAAAATATTTGTTGGAGGCATTTAAGTTAGCATGGAAGGAGGATAAGGAGATAAGCCTGCATATATGTGGCGATGGACCTTTAAGACTACAGGTATTGCGAGTGATCAAAAGTATGCAACATCAAGGTGTATTCAACATTTATTATCACGGTAAACTCGACCGAGAAGCCTTCTTAAAGGCCGTAGCCAGAAGTCATGTATTAGTGCATCCTAGTCTTTACGAAGGTGCAAGCTTAACTCTAATAGAATCCTCCTTGTTGGGAACTCCCGTGCTTGCTCATAAGGCTCCCTACTCTGAAGAATTTGTTGAGAAACTGAATATTGGTGTAACTGTTAATACAAGAGATGTTGAGAAATTTGCTAGCGCCATGATATCCATGTTGTATGAAGAGGAATTAATGCACAAAATAGCAAGATCTTTAAAAAGAATACGTAAGCTCTTTAACATAAATGAGGTAGTAAGAAAGTACATGGAATTGTACAGAAGACTTGTTTGATGCGGAATTTTGCAATAGTCTAAAGGATTTGCACGATGAGCAAGACTGTCGCGTTCTTTGCAACAAGCATACATAAACCAGGTGGAGCTGGATACATTGAAAGACAAATAGTGAAAGCGCTTATGGATCTTAACTATGAGATTTACTTAATTTTGCCAAATACAGTAGTGATGGGAAAATTTGAAAAGTCGGAAGAATTAAGAGGATTACTAAGTAGTAGAAATGTGCATATAATTGCTAATAGAAATCCACTTAGTTATGACAAAATGAACTTATTTTTACAACAGTTTGGACATCTATTGAGACACCCCAATATAAAGTTTTTAAGACCAGACATAGTATGGTTTATGTCTTCTCTACCTCGTTTAGTGGTACGGGAGATGCAGTCATCTAGGATTTATGTTTACTACCACATGCTAACACCATGGTATTATGAAATTCGAGGTTACTATAGGAGGTACAGCTGGTATGACTTATCAATGCTTTACTTAGCTATGAATATGGCTATGAACAAGATTCTTACCTATGATGAGAACCCTTTTCTTGTCGCGTACAAAGTACTAGTTAACTCCAGTTACATGCAATTGCTAGCTGAGAGATATTGGAAGAAAAAAGTACATGTACTTAGTCCTCCTGTACATCTCAACAAGCTAGGTGGCTTTGTAAGGGGACGAAGCGGTAGGTTTGACTATGTGTTATGTTTTGGAAGAATAAGTCCGGAAAAGAGGTATGAAGATACACTTAAAGCTGTAGCGATGACTAAGACAAAACCTAAAGTTGTAATTGCTGGAAGCGTTGAGGGAAAAAGTAGCATTCAGTATTTGAAGCATCTTCTGCGAATCGCCAAGCTCCTTGGCATAAGAGTAGAGGTTATACTCAACGTTAGTGAAAAAAAGAAATGGGAATTATTTTCAAAAGCTATGATTTACGTTCACAACGCCCGTGCAGAGCACTTTGGAGTATCGGTTGTAGAAGCTATGGCGTTAGGCACTCCCGTCATCGTTCATAGGTCTGGGGAACCGTACTTCGGCATTACCAGTAGAGGGCGCTACGGTCTTGTATATAACACATTAGAGGACCTTGCTGAATATATTGATAAGTTGTTCGCTGATGAATATTTATGGCTAAGGTTTCATAGCTTAGCAATCAAGAGAGCGCGCGATTATGATTACGCGGTATTCGTTAGCGAGCTGAAGAAACTATTGGAGGACTGAGATGTTTTTCAAATTTGAGAGGAAGGTTAGAAGGTTGATTGATTTGCTGCTTGAACATAGAAATGTTTATAATGTGCTTAAATCGATATACGATTACTACAGGGTAAATTATAGAACTCAAGTGCGAAAAGATCTTTTGTTTTTGACTTTACCTAATGGTTTAAAGATAGTAATATTCAATAGGTTACCATTCCGTAGAGCTTTTCATTCCGTTTTTGACGAAATATTTATTCAAAAAATATATGAAAAGCATCCAATGTTTGTTCCTAAACCCACTGACACAGTTTTAGATTTGGGGGCTTTCATAGGTCTCTACACACTAAAACATCATCACGCTCAAAAGGTTTACTCTATAGAGGCGCTTCCAACGTCATATGTTTTGCTGAAAACTAATGTAGAACTTAACGATCTCAACAATATCGTAACCTACAATTTTGCTGTTTCTGACAACGATGGTTCAGCTTATATGTTTATTGAAGACTACCTAATAAGTGGTTCGACTTTAGTAAGCAAATGGCATCAAGAATATCATAAATCGTATGTAAAGGTGAGGACCTTAACAATAGACTCCATGTTTAAGAGAGGTTTAATACCTAGCTATATCGATATAGCTAAAGTCGATATCGAGGGTGCGGAACTTCAATTTCTCCAGGGAGGTCAACGATTCCTGGAAAGAGGTGGAATTGAACGCTTAGTCCTTGAACTTCACAATGTTGTTGATAAAAAGAACTTTTATTTTTTGTTAAGAGACCTAGGGTTCAAGCCTGTAAAAAAGATACAAGGTAGTGATACAGAGATCTTGTACCTGATTTTTTCGCGATGATCAACCCACGTACGATCACCATTATTGCTGGAACTCTGAATGCATTTGGGGGAGGAGAGTTAGTAACATTAGCATCTTTAGAGACGCTAAAGGGGATCTTTCCCAGTAGCAAGATATTTCTGAAAACTCTTGATACACCTGACATGAAGAGCTTATGCAAAATTTTCGGAGATATGTGCTTAGCGTTACGTGGAGTTACATGGAAGCCTCTAGGTTTGGTGGTCTCGAAGAGCATTCATAGAGCTACTCCTATTAATGTATTTACATCATCTTTACTTAACATATTTGGGTCTCGTAATTTACTAGTAAACCTTAGTGCAGATACTTATCCCATACCAGCGCATATTTGCTATGTTCACTTCCCCTACTTTACCGTCAGAGAATACTCTGGTTTATCTTTTAGATCCACTGTTCGGAAAGTTGCCTCTTTAGAACTTCTAAAACTATGTAAGATCGTTTTGGCAAATAGTTCGTTCACGAAAGAGATCATTTGTAATACTTCTCTTCAATTGTGTAAAAAGACGTTTATACTTTATCCACCTATAACCATTAGACCATTAGACCCCGCGCACTTCTTACAGACGTTACATCAAAGAAAACCCCTCGTTGTAACTATTTCTAGATTTACGCGTGAGAAAAAGCTGGAGATTCTTCTTGAAGTAGCTAAATTAACGCCAGAAGCGAAGTTCATCTTAATAGGTTCACTAAGGGATAAAGCTTACTATGAGGAGCTTGACAAAGAAGCTAGAAGAATAGGTAACGTAGAACTTCATCCAAATGCGCCAGCAAGTAGGGTCTTAGAGGTAGTGAGGAAAGGCATGATATATCTGCACACAATGCCTTACGAACACTTCGGTATAGCTATAGTTGAGGCTATGTCTCAAGGATTGGTTCCTGTAGTTCATCGTAGTGGAGGTCCGTGGAGAGATATATTAGAATGTAGTGAAGGATTATATGGATATAGTTATGTTTCACCTGAAATGGCGTCATCGATAATTAGGACCCTAATAAACGATAGAACATTGTATATGCGTATTGCTTTAAATGCCATTAAGAAAAGCACGAGGTTTACCTTGGAGGAGTTTAAGAAGAAATTTAGCATGATACTCCATAGGATCGCTTAATGAAAATGTAGGTGAACATAAGTGATAAAGCATAATTGCACCGTTACGAAGATCCCCTCAATTTTAATAGTTCCAATATTGATGACATCCACGAGTATTCTTCTATTCGTCAGCTCGATCAGCCCTTCATGCTCGCAGAGAATATGGTACTTTGATAGCCCTGTTCAGTTCATGCTATTTATCGTAGCTAATTTGACATTTCTATTATACGCAGTTTTTAACACATCTAAAATCGATCAATATAAACTGTTTATTCCATTGTACTTCTTCTTAGCCTTAGATACATCGCAAAAGTTTCGATATACATATTTAACGAACCCATTTGACACTACTGGCTTAAGAGGTCTATTTAGCGATATTTTATCCTCAGGCCATATCCCGTCAACAGGGTTTTATATTGAATATGCTGGGCAATATAACAGACTATTCGTAGGCCCTCTACACACAGTTGCCTGGATGAAGATCAGCGGTATCAGTGAAGCGCTTGGTTTAGATACTTCGATAAAGTTCTATGAGACTTTGTTAAAAATTTTCTTGTATTTATGCTTTTTGCTTATGGCTAAAGAATGTTCTAAAAATAATAAGGCTTTAAATTTACTGTTGATTACTTTCTCGGCTTTCGTAAGCTTTTCACAAGTGTTAACGTTACAGACATATGCTTTACCTTTCTTGACGTTAATAGTTTACCTTTTAATCCGTATAGCTAGAAATCCTAGCAAACAGAACCTATTGCTGTTAATTCTACTGAACGTTGTGCTGGTAAACACTCATTCGACTACCTCACTAATATATACATTTCTCGCTTTAATTACTCTGGCCGTAAATCTTGTTACCAAAGCTATTACCAATAAGAATGTTCCAAAACAACTCACAAATATCATGGTGTTTTCTATTGCCTTATTTTTTATCAAATTTTTATATGATGCTTTTAAATACTTCAGAACATTTTACACCATTGGACTCGATATAGTATGGAATTTCTATGAAATGCTTTTTGGAAGATATATTTTAAACCCTCAAGTAGAGGGTCTTATTATTATTAAAAAAAGATTATCCTTTATCGACAGTGTTAGTCTTCTTATTATAAGATTTGCGGAGGATGCGCTAATATATTCTCTCGTAGTAGTCAGCTTAACACTCGCTTTTGTGAGCAACCTAAGGATTAAAAATAGGGTTAACAAGTCTGACTCAATACTGGATTCTTCGTTTCGATTTACTGCTTTACTAATTCTACTCATAACGTTTATTCTCTCTCTACAGGGTTCCCTCTATACGGCATTTTCGATGAAAACACAGCTTTTAATCTATAGCTTCCGGGATTTAACTAGTTTCTTTCTAAATATAGAACGAAGAATGAAGATACGAAACCTCCTGCTTCTATTAGTTATCATAGCAAACGTCATTACTGGAAATACGTTATTTGTGCCCCAAATAGCTGGACAGCCTGTTGTTGCTTATCACAACGTGAACACAGTTTACAAAGTTAACATCATTACGTTCACGGCCATCTACTTGCAATCTGATGTCAAGCTCTCGTCGGATTATGTTACGGGCTGGCAAATAATGGGCTACGCGCCACAATTATTCAAGAATTATATATGGGCACCCCCCATTCTTTCCGGCTTTTCATATAACGTAGTAACTCTACTGCCGACTCCCGACTTTAAGGCAGGCTATTTAGGCGAGCCTTTAGTGTACAGATTAAATTACCAGCAATTTTTCAAGGATACAATTCCTAACCTTAACCTCTTGTACCACAATGGTAATATGGTAGGAGTATGTAATGCGACGGTTCTTATCGGCTGAGGGGTTTAATTCCAACACGGAGATGCACGTGAACTTCTACTAAAAACACGCGCAGGTTAATTCATGTTAACTCCATTCACGTACGTATTTGACCTATGAAGTTTCTCTATATAGGTGGACCCGACGCATTTTCTAGGCATGAGCTAGGCTTTATTGCTTCGCTTAAATTACTGGGCGACGTAGACGTAATAGTCATAGGTCCTGGTAGTAAAGTATCTTCAGGAAAACTTAAAATAGTAAGTGATAACAACCTTAACGAGGTTAAAGTCCTAAAGCTTAGTATTGATACGTTAATAAATGCACGCTTGTTTGCCTTATCGAGAACAGAAAGCTTGCTTAAGGTTCTCAAGGAATATCTAGGACACTACGACGCC
>JAWBJM010000090.1:0-5908 GCA_038832545.1 Pyrobaculum sp. | reverse complement strand
TGAAACATGAGCATAAACACCACGCGAATACAAGTAGCTCCTTAGAAGCCTAGCAAGCGTGCTTTTACCGGAACCATCTGGACCAAAGAAGCAAACCACTAGCATTTTCATCAACATTAAACAATACGTGCAGAAAGAACATTAAAAACCTCTTCTCACCCCCTATTATCCCTGGGCTTCAACATCCCTTGACAGAAAACTTGACTAGTAGATGAATACCTTTCTCCCACCATCTTTCGTAAATACAGTTATACTTATCGCCGGAGAATTCAACCTCATGTCCTAGACTTAAAGTTGTTCAGAAGAAGTTCTCTAAGATTAATGTAGCAAAGGGAGTACTTTAGTAAGGCTAGTTTATTCGAGATTGCAATTCTTCGGCGAATATAATTCTACGTATAGCTTAGCTTGTTTTTACAAAATAGTCTGATCCCCCTTCATTCGTCCAACAACCTTGTCTTAACCGTTAATGCTAGCATAATAACCTCTTTAATTACATTAACTTTATATATTTTTGTTAGCGTTTAAGCAGCACACCTGGATTATCTGGAGGTTTAAAGGCATAGACATATTTGCCATTGGTAAACACCTTGAAACCTCTAGTCTGCAAATATTTAGCAACCTCGAGAGCCTCTCCTGGATAGTGGTAGGTAGCTAAACCATTGAATCGAGGACGATCAGAAGAATTCTTGTACCTAGCACAGAAGTATAGCGAATCGTGGCATCTTTTCTCATACTTCAACATAGGCTTTAAGTCTATTCAATTGACTCTAGCATCATGAGAGCGGGCCGTTTTTATCAGCTTCTCAAAGCTCTTATATACGCATAAACTTTCTAGTACAAGATATCGTAAAATCCTAGATGTTACTATGAGGATGCTGGATATTAGCCTATGAGCTATACGACATTCCTTGAAATATACTAAAAAGTATGTTACATATAGAAAGTATGGTATGAGAAATAAAAGTATCCCTGTCAGGATTAATGTGCTGTTTGAAAGAAATACCCCGTATGCGAATATGAATAAAGCAATGTTAATCAATAAAGTCATAGCACAAATCTTGAGTTTGTCTATAGTAGGCGCCGCTTTAATTACTTTAGCGAGCTCAATAGCTTTCTTTTGGGAAAAGTATTCCTTGAGTCTACTTTTAATAGAATGCCATAAAGATGATGCGGGTGAAGCTTCGTTTGAAGTTTTTGGCTTGTGTATAGCTATTAAGTCTCCCAACATAACTACTTTATAGCCCTTTCTTTTTATTCTCATACCCAGCTCCCAGTCTTCTAAGCTAGAAAACGGAGGTCCCATATCTTCTCGATAGAAGCCCACTTCATTGAAAATTTTTCTTTTCAGCAATGTCGCATCAGCAATTCCATAGTGCTCTGTAACTCTACCTATGTGCTTGCAGTTAATAATTCTATCTAGCGTGAGTTTACCTATTATGGACTCTGGAAGAATATGCAGAGCCTTCACGCCGGCTAGGAATGGATCACTAGATTTCTCCATGAAGTTTAAAAGGGTATAGAGTCCGTTTGGTGGAAGCATAACATCACTATCTAATATTAGCACATACTCTCCTTTACTTATCTTTATGCCATCATTTCTAGCTCTGCTAACTCCATAATTTGCATCATGCACTATCACTTTTATGTCATAAAACATCTCCTTATACTTATGCATAAAATCATAAAGTAACTCAACGGTAGAATCCGAAGAATTTCCATCAACGAAAATAATCTCAACATCCTTATGCGGAACACCTTCCTGGCTTAATAAAGATTCGAACAGATACTTGAGATATTTCTCAGAGTTGTATGTAGCGATGACTATAGAGACTTTAGGATTTGAAGTTGACCTAAACACTTCGAAGCACCTTTTTATAGACTCTCATGGTCTCTATAGCAACCCTTTTCCAGGAAAAATCTTTGAGTACCCTTTGACGTAGAGATCTACTGTAATAGTCTAAGGACGTTTTGTCGTTGAGAAGACGAAAAACCTTATCAGCAATAGTTTCAACGTCATCAAACTTTTCAACCATTAATTCCTCATATCCCCTTAAGAAATATGGAACGGAACCTACCCTAGTCGATATTACCGGTAAACCACAAGCCATAGCCTCTAGAACGACAAGAGGACATGCGTCGTATGTTGAGAGGTAAAGCATCAAATCTGCGGAATTGTATGCATGCACAAGAACCCTGGTAGGTATATCGTACAGAAATACTACAACAGTATCCAACCCCAAATTCCGTACCTTTTGAACAGTTAGCTTAGTAGGTTTTCCGAGCACTATTAATTTAACATTTAAATTGTATCTAACTCTTAAGTAACGCAATACATCTAGTACAATATCTACATGTTTGCTAGGATCCCCATTAGATGTGAACAGAACAAAACTATCTTTGTTAATAGACAGATATTCTCGCGAACGATTTTTGTTAAAAGGCCTGAATATTCTGCTATCTACGCCTAGAGGAATGCTGTAAATCGATGTTTTGCGAAAAATCTTTTTAAGACTTACTCCAATACCTTCATTTACTGTTATTATCGCATCAAAACTATCTTTTAATAGTTTAAAAAAGACCGTACCATGGGGTATATCATGTATTGTTACTATCTTTTTCCCAGCAACTATTGGTGAAATTAGCGAAGAACCTTCTGATAGAAAGTGAACAATGGTATTTTCCCTAGTTAATAACCTTACTGCGAAAACACTTGGTATTAGAGAAATTTGTTTTATTACACCATGCCTAATACGATACTTCCATATCAGTATGGGTTTGATCGATCGTTTTAGTTCATTATATAAGCTAAATGTATACACACCTCTTCCAGAGTGAGGGGGCGCTGTCGAAACAAGAATTAACTTTAAGTCTTCTAACATTATTTACTACCCCCGATTTTATGGATTCCTGATAAGAATAACATGGTGACACTTATTATAGCGGTTTCCGAGAAGATCGTGCACGGAAGTCCAAGATTCTTCCTACAATACTGTCTTTCAGCTGTGCGCATGAAACATCTTCGGGGTCAACCTCTATTGCTCTGGCATAAATGTTTCGACTACCTCATGGACTTTAGATATGCTTCACGTGTATTTACTTATATCTGAAAAAGTGCAAATTAAGGAATGGAGTACTATTAGTCCTCCATATCTAACGAACTGGTATTAACATTTTCTCCCTTCGAGAAGTTTAAAATAGTTAAATAAAGGCGTGATTAAGTAATTCTAGAATATATATTCAAGGTCATTCTTTCCAGAAATCGACCAATCTTGTTTGTCTTTTCGTGAGTTTAAAACTTAAAAGTTTAAAAATGCCTGATCGGCTTCAAAATCTTTACTAAGTAGTATGCGCAATGTAAAATCCTGAATCATACACCCTTGAATACTTTGAATTCAAAATGGTAACTATATTTTGCAACTCTATACTATTCATAGATACAATTAAGCTCCTTTTCAAATGATCAGGGACGGATTGTAATGTAAGTATTTTGCTATAAATGTCTCTAATGTTCTTAGTCGAGCCAATCACATCAATTCTATTTTCTTGCATTACATAAACTAAGTACATTCCATACATAGATACCTCAGGTGAACCCACAACCGTTTTTAATTCATTCGATATACTTTGTAGAAATTGTAGATTCATTAGATCAAAGGAGTGAACATATACAAAAGGAGAGTATAATCCTTTCCTGGGAGTTATATTAGGGTCATTAATAGACAAACCACTCATAAGTACGTGTACCGTCATTATCGCGATGAAAAGATATTTGTGATTGCAAATAATCCTCGATCTTACCACAACATAAGGGAAAATACCAAGCAGTAGTAAAGCAAGTGCTGGCCTTACAAACGTAGTGGAATATACCCCTTTTACAAACAGAGATACAATGCTTAATGATAAAAACAAAAAACCGGTAACACTTAACGATAAACCAACAAAAGCTTTAAACTCATCATTAGTCTTAATGTTCTGCTTGGTGCTAGTAATCTTAACCACGTAATAAAGCAGTGAAACCAGCATTAATGACAATATTAAGAGTGGTGAGCTCTGAGCATATCTTACAAATATGTTTCCACTTTCGTATAGTCGTCCGCGTACGTATATATCCAGCTCTTCACGTAGCTGTAAACTCAATATTTGTTCAATTAATGACACAAAAGTCTTAACTGTATAGCCTGTTTGGAATATACTCTTCACCAATGAGAAAATAGCTGCTACAACTGTAGGGTATATAATCATGTTCTTATTCATTATTGGTTTTTTGAAGAAATGAATCGAGATGATGATTAAAGCTAATAGTACAAACATTGCTGTAATATGATAAAATATCGACGCGATAATCAGCAATAAAGAGGCTAATGTAGATGAAAGTACCGTTATCTTCCCGTACTCCCTCAAAATGAGATAAATGAATAGCGCAACTAGTACCCATGCTGTCCATAGACTTTCATGAGTGGAGATACTAATAAGTGCGCATGTGATTTGTGAAAGGGAAACTGTTATGAAAGATGTTTTTACTATTAAAATCGATTTATCCTCATCCGTGTGTATGCGACTCATAAGAGACCATGTCATAATAAATAGAACTGGCAAGGTAATATTAGGATATATAAGAGTCACGATTCGCTCTGATGGTTCTACACCTAGTACTAATGACATAAAACTATAAAGAACTACATCGAAGGGTATTGGGTTATAAGCATCGTCGAGAAATCCAGGGTACCTTCCTTGTTTTACCATAATTATTCCTGTTATAATTCTGTCAGTAAGAATGTTATATGAGAAAATATCAAACGTCAAAAGATATGTTGTTGTAAAAATCAATAAAGTGAGTAAAACCATGTTAGTATGAAAATCAAGCTTAATTAGTACAATTAATTGTAATACAAAGAATGTTATAAGTATTAATAAGGGAAACTCGAGATTTATGTATCCAAATGAGGTTGAATATGATAACATCAATATGTAGTGTTTAATTAAAATCGTGAAAAAAGCAAAAACAGAATTGAGTGTGATCAGGGTAACGAAGTTTAACCCTGAATAGCAACGTCTTCTTGAGAAGTTGACAGGTGATCTCTCTTTTCCTTTTTTAAACACTGTAATCAATACGATAAGCTCCAAAATAAGCAGAAATGCAACTATAGCAACATAATCCATGTATTTGACAAACAAAGATGTAATGAATTCGATTGAATTTGTCATGGTTTAATTAGGGTGTTTATTTCCAGTTCGATTCTGATTCAATTCTGATAATCTACTTGGTGAGGTTAATTATCAATCAACTATTATTTTCAACCTATGCTCTTATCGCTAAAAGAAATAACCGAGCTCCCTAGAGCTATTTTTCTCATAACTTCCAGCGTAATTAAATGTTTTAGAATATTTGTGTTAAAATATGTCCTTAGAATCAGCATCATAGTAAAAGACTTCATAAACATTCGTATCGAATCCATCAGCTTCTAGAGGGTCGTTTAAACTTCTCTCTAACGCCTCAATTCTCAAGCCTCTCACTACTGAGCTCATTGAAGAACTTATCATCTTAGCCCTTCAAGCAAGATAAGCTTAACCTATTAGATGACCGCAAATCAATTCAGCGTTACCAATAGAAGAGCTGTCTTCAAAGCTAATGCATTTTTAACTGTATAAGCTTTTAATGTAGAGGTCTACTACTTGGCTCCAGCTTGGAACCTTGGGTTTGGGTTGCTCTTTGGCTTCATCCAGGAAAGCGGCTACCATCCTGGCTATTTCCTCGTCACTCATGCTTAGATTTACTATCAAGGTCCTGGTTCTCTCCCTGAAGTTCAATCCCCATGGTTCAGCGATCACCACTGGTACACCTATAGCGTTTGCTTCGTTTACTGATTGAGGATAAGACTCCTTCTCGGATAGTAACCCAAACATTGTT
>JAWBJM010000089.1:0-6140 GCA_038832545.1 Pyrobaculum sp. | reverse complement strand
AGTAGGCGACCACGAGCTCTTACTATATGGTGAAGGTAAGTGGCTCTTCACTTAGACGAGCCGGCGAGGTCTATGGTAAGGGCAGTGTTTAAACTATACTTTGTAGGTAGGTCTGTCAAAGAGGCTAGAGAGTTTATTACAAAGTGGCTAATAGAGTCGGGCTTGGGCGTTGTGATGTACGACGTCATGAACAAACCTGTGTATTGTAGATGCGGCACAGAGATAGTGGTGAAGGTGTTAGAAGACCAGTGGTTTATAAACTACGGAGATGTGAAGTGGAAAGAAAATACAAAAAAGTTAGTAGAGGAGATGGTCATCATCCCCAGCGAGGCGAAGGCTCAATTCGCCGCTACTATCGATTGGCTGGATAAGAGAGCTTGTGCTAGGACTAGGGGGCTGGGGACTCCTCTGTCTTGGGCCTCGGGGTGGATTATAGAAAGTCTAAGCGACTCCACTATATATATGGCCTATTACACAGTTATAAAGAGAATACGGGCCCTTGGCTTGGGGGCGGAGAGGCTAACAGAGGAGTTCTGGGACTATGTATTTCTGGGGGAGGGGGACGTGGAGAAATTAGCTAATAAACTCGGCGTGTCTATAGACCAGTTGAAGTCTATTAGAGAGGAGTTTGAGTACTGGTACCCCCTGGACAGTAGAAACTCGGGCAAAGACCTCATCCCCAACCACTTAACTTTCTTTTTATTTAACCACGTGGCTATTTTCCCAAGGGAGAAGTGGCCGCGGCAGATTGTGGCCAACGGCTGGGTGTTGAGAGAGGGCGAGAAGATGTCTAAGTCGAAGCGTAACGTTTTGCCGTTGGGCAAAGCCGTCGCTATGTACGGACCCGACCCGTTGAGAGCCACGTTGGCCATCGCTGCGGAGGTAGACCAAGACTTAGATTTTAGAGACGTAGAGGCTCGTAGAAATACACAACAACTCTTGGCGATATACACACTAGTGGATAAAATAGCGCACGAGGCTGTGGAGAGGCCGGCCGATTGGCTAGACATGTGGCTAGTCTCTGAAATAGCGTATCTCTTAGAGAGGGCGAGAGAGGCCTATGAAAAAATTAGATTGAGACAAGCCGCCGTGGAGGTGTTGTACAACGCCAAGGCGGTCTTCGACCAATATCTCGCCGCCGTTGAGAAGCCCTCCAAGTATGCAGTAGAGGCAGCCAAGGCGTGGGTAGTGGCAATGGAGCCCATTGTTCCACACCTAGCAGAAGAGCTGTGGTCAAGGCTAGGCGGCGAGGGCCTAGCCTCCACGGCGCCTTGGCCAAAGTTAAAAAAAGACCCAGCCGCCCTTTTGGCGAAGCGGTATATTGACTCCTTAGTTGAAGACGTCAAAAACATCCCCGCCTTCGGCCAAGTGGCTAGGCGCATTGTCCTCTATATAAACCCCAACTACCACTGGGTGAGAGCCGCCTTAGGCGGAGATATAAAAGCCGCAATAGCTGCCGGCGTCCCTCCACAGTTGGCAAAACGTCTAGTGGACTATGTGAAAAGTATAGGCGAGGAGATGAGGTCGCTGGCCGCCTCTGTGGCACACTTCGACGAGTACGAGACTGCTAAGTCTTACCAGAGGTATTTAGAAAGAGTGTTTAAAGCGCCGTTGGAGATATATAAGTCAGATGACCCCGCCGCGCCTGACTTCGGCGGGAAGAAAAAGGCGGCGCTTCCATTAAAACCAGGCGTCTACATAGACCTAGGCTGAATCTCTTTGACAAATTCATTAAACAACTCTCTCAACACGTCTAAATAGTCTAACCTACCTGCCTCTACTGCGTCCATATACTGCTCAATTAGCCTAGTCCTCTCTTCACTCACTAACTCTCTAAAATTCTCTTCTAGGAAGTGATACACCTCGACGCCGCGTTTTGTAGGCACCATTAACTTCGTCCTCCCTGTGACGTATACGTAATAACGCCTCGCCAATACTTGTAGAATACGGGCGTAGGTACTCGGCCTCCCAATGCCTCTCTGGCGCATGAGAGCCAAGGCGTCTGCTTGCGACAATACTCTCCTCACGACTCTGTACCTCTTAACCACTACGTCCACAGTCCCTGTGTGGAGTTCGGGCTCGACAGGTGTGGCTTGGTACACTGTCTGAAAACCTGGGCGTTTTATACCCACCACTCTCTCTAGCTCAACTACGTGGCCGTCTATCTCAATTCGGTATTTAACATACTCCACTACGCTAGGCTCCATCTGGCTAGCGATAAATCGGCGGAATATCAAGTCGTAGAGTTGGAAATGCCCCCTCGTGAGTCTCACTGCCAGTTGTAACACCCCGGCGTTGACTAACCCCTTTAGCTCATCCACGTCGATTGGCCTCGTGGGGCGGATTGCCTCGTGGGCGCCCTCCGACTCGCCCCACGTCCTCCCCCTGAAGGCCTCCTCGCCGAATTTCTTAACTATATACTCTTTCGCAATGGCCACTCCCGTGGTTGAAACTCTAGTGCTGTCGGTGCGGTGGTATGTAATCAAACCACTCTCGAATAGATCTTGGGCAAGCCTCATGGCGTCGTCAGCAGACATGCCTAATTTACTCACTACGTCTCTCAACAACTCATCTGTAGTGTAAGGCGGAGGGGGGTTGACAGTCCTATCACCACTCTCAACGAATTTCACAGCCACTCTTTTCTTCTTACGTAAAGTCTGTAGCGCCTCGGCTGGGATCTGAAGTCTTAAATCTACGTCTTTTAATTCTAGAAGTACGTTGTATATCTTATTACGCTTAGACTCTTCATAGGACTTGACTAACCACCCCAAGACAGGCGTCTGAACTCTCCCGGCGGAGAGGTTTTGGTTGTCGAATTTCTTCTGTAGTATTTTACTCAAGCCAAACCCCAGCCACCTGTCTTCTACTCTCCTCACGATTTGCGCCTTGACTAAATTATAATCAATAGACCTGGGGTTTGCCAAGGCGTTTAGAATAGCCCTCCGCGTCACTTCGTGGAACTCTACTCTTTTTATATCTTGGACGTAGGGCCTCAAGCCCATGTATAAGTCAAAAGCAATCTTCTCCCCCTCCGAGTCTGGGTCTGTCCCTATTAAGACTGTATCTACCTCTACTGCAATATTTCTAATTGCCGCTAGTACGTCAAACGGCTTACAGTCTTTAGGCACGTCTACGTCATCTACATACACCCCTCCTCTACATCTCCATATCTTGTTGTAAATTGGGATAAAGACGCCTTTTTTTAACACCACGGCGTACTCCTCTCCATTGTAACCCTCCGCCTCGAAGCTGCCTAAGAGTTTTTGGAGAGCCTCTCTCTGTTCTTGACTAATCCTGCTGAGGGAAGTGGGGAGTTCATATATGTGGCCGAGAGACGCCGTGACCATCAACACCGCGTCGCCGGTCGACACTTCGTAAATAGGGAGGCCCTCTGCGAGTATTAACGAAGGCCTCCCGAAGAAATTAGCTATAGTCCTCGCCTTCGTGGGCGACTCCACTACCATTAAGACAGTTTTTAAAAGATCGGGTCTGGCGGAGGGTGTCGTTTTCCCCTCCATAATATCTCTAATGGCCCTCCTGTCTCTATCCACCTCCTCTAAGATTGTAGACAAATCAACATCTACGAGGTTTTTAAATTCAGCCTCGTCGAATCTAAGCTTCAACTCTCTACTCAAGGCGTGGAATACCTTCCAGTCGTCTACCACTACAACGCTCAGCCCTTTAGAGAGACCACCTGCATAGAGACGAGATGTCCTCCCACTGCCTTGGATATACGTCGTGACGTCTGGTACCAATATGTACAACTCGCCGTCTATATAGGCAAGCTTCACCTCTGTAGAGGACTCAATAGCTTTTCTCACCTCGGGGTTTTTCAAAAGAGAGTCTACAAAACCCACTGCAGTCTTCATTACCTCCACTGCGTGTTTGTCAAAACTAGACAACTCCCCCCCGGCCAACGACTTTTTCAAAGCCTCCGACACGCTGAGAGAATAGGGGGCAAGTCTCTTCAACTGTCCAATGAGTCTGTCGGCTCTGTATCGTAAGTCGCCAGAGAGGACAGACCTCACGTTGTAGAGAAATGTCAAGTAGGCAGGGATAGAAAACTCCTCTAGTCTCACCCGGAATTTATACTTAGGCACCCCCACGAAGACTACATACCTAATCACATGGGGGATGTCGATCCCCCTCACTAGAGGAGATCTAGAAGTGGCCAGCCCCACTAAAGCCGCCACCTCCCCCTTCTCGAATTTCTCCAAGACGCCTCTCCGAGGCTTGAAGAAGTGCTCCACCGCCAACCCCTCCGACTGAGCTCTCTCTACTAAAGCCACGCCCAGCTCTCTGTCTTGTACGTACACAATACCCCCCGGCCCCAGTTTCTTCAATAAATCAACTACTTGTCTAACCACGTCGCCGCTTGCCTCAACGTATAGATCTACCACGTTCCTAAGCCCCTCTGCCCTACCGCCTACGTCAAAGCCCAAAATCTCTCTAAAGAGCATTAGGCGGGTTGTGCGCCGGGCCTTTGCCAATGCCCCAGAGGCTACGAAAACCCCAAGCTTCAACTCTCTAGCCCTCTGTTGTAGATACGACCTACGGCTCGCCAACTCTTGACTTAGTCTCTCCACCTCTTTTAAATCCCCAACGATCTCAGCCTTACGTAGTTGTTTTGCCAAGTCTATAGCCTCTAGCGCAGTTTTTAAAACGTCGTCTAAAACCCCCAAAAGTTTCAAAATCCTATCTATATTTTTACTAGTAGCTCTTAAAATACTGTCGACGTCGTCAGCCGCTACGAAATCAAATTTAAAACGGCTGAGGAGGTCAAACCTCCTAGAGAGGAAGGCAGAGGTCACTACTAACACGTCGAACTCCCCCCTCTCTATATACGCCGCCGCCTCCGTCTTCTCTTTCTCGCCGAGGAGAGAGTGGTAGGCCACTATCCTTGCCTCGACTCCAGCCTTCTTTCCATATGCCAACAGCCTCCTCGCCGCTTGATGTGCCAAAGCAGACGTGGGGAAGATTAACAGACACCTCTTCCCCCACTTGGCGAAATATAACGCCGCCGTTAATAAAAAAGTAGTCTTCCCAGACCCGGTGGGGGCCACAATTACAAAACTCTTACCTCTGACTAAACGCCTAGCCCAAAGCCTCTGAGCCCCCCACATCTCGTGCCCTACCACATCTCTGAAGAATTGAGAAAATTCTCTATAACTCTCCATGTACTCCTTAACCCACGACAACCCGCGCAGAGCCCTCCTCTTCTTCAAAGCCGCCAACACCTCTGCCAGTCCTCTATATTCAGAAGGCCTGGGGAGACATTTCCTACAGGGAAGCCCCTCCGCCAGTCTGTCAGAAGATATAGGGCCCCCACAGTTGGGACAGCTGTGGAGATACACTACATATGGCACAGTCACAAACTAAAAGGCGCGGGATTTAAAAAAATAACATACAAAAGAGGCGGGCGGCGGATATTACATATGTTTTCAACACCATAGCCAAAGACGACAACAACTTCCACAGCTTCTATATCGAAAAGAGAGAGAGCCCAGCGGCAGCAGCGGCTGGGCCTAAGCCGTCATTACGATGGAAAAAGCCACGTTGGATATATCCACAGTCCTATCTAGAAAATGCCCCACTGAGAGGGGCTGCGCCGCAGAGTATCAATTTAAAAAATTTCAGATGTGGCGGCGTATGTATAGTATAAAAAATAAGGGAGTTTTTATAACACTGCTAGAGTCAGTTCTACAAACTGCTAGTCGACTCCAAGATTGATGTAAAGACTTGTTCAAACTCTCTATATGCCTCTGCTCCGTACAACACCACTTTTATTTTTTTGACTGTGGTGAGCCGCGGCGCGGTTTCTCTTATAGCTTCAGCCATTTCTCTCGCGGCGTCTCTATACCCACAGCCGAAGACGCCTGTGCTGATGGCGGGGAAGGCGATAGACACGGCTCCCAACTCCTCTGCCTTAGCTAAGGCGTTTTTAACAGCCTCTCTTAACTTCTCTATTGGCTCAACTCCACATCGAGGCCCTACTGCGTGTATAATATACCTCGCCCTTAGCCTACCTGCAGAAGTCACAGCCACGCCCCCCACGGGGACGGGGCCGTGTTTTCTAACCCACTCTCTACTCTCGTCTTGAATCACCCCACCCCCCTTTCTGCGTACAGTGCAGTACCATT
>JAWBJM010000088.1:0-6223 GCA_038832545.1 Pyrobaculum sp. | reverse complement strand
GTTACATGTACACAGATCTTGCAACAATATACGAGAGAGCAGGCAAGGTCGCTGGGTTGAGCTAAGGTCTTGTAGTCAAGAATATTTATACAAATTTGGCTTTTTCAGTGTGGGGGGTGAGCTCGGCTGGTTCAGGTTGGCGGCGATTTCGGCCGCGCCGATGTGATGCTGGCGGTCTGGGGCGATTTTGTAACACTCTGTTACTAAGAATATTGCCATAGTTACAGTCTCTGGGTTGTAAGAGACTGGGGGGGTGTGACATATGGTTAGGGTGATGTTACTATGCGGGTTGAGCTAAGTCGGGAGTTACTCTTCGACGCCGGCGTTGTAGACTCTTGAGACTTCTGGCGGTGGGGGATCTAGCCCATTTTAGCTAATAAACAGTGTCTGGGTCTTAGAGGCTGGTCTAACACTTCCCCCTGGGGTCGGCGACTGTTTTTAACTACTCTTCTGGTGGGGGTTTTTGGGTTGTTTGTCTGGTTTATATCATTTCTATTTGTGTGGTTGTGTAGCCGCAGTGTTTTCTATACCAGCACCCTTGGCATTTTGGGGTGGGTGGTGGTGGGGGTGGTGTCCAGCCTTTGTAGATGCGTAGTATTTGAGTGGCTGTGTGTTTGACTAGGTCTGCCATGTCTTTTGTGAGGGGTATTTTCGCCGTGTGTCCAGACTCGGCGTAGTGTATGTAGGCGGCTGTTGCCGCTTTTTGGTAGGTGGTCTGTGCGGCTATTGCGTAGGCGGCGGCTTGGGCTTTGTGGGGTAGTGGGATGTGTGGTGGCTTTTTTGTCGTTTTTACCTCTAGGGGGGCTGGCCTGTCGTCTATCCAGAGGACTGCGTCTACTACTCCACATATGCCGCCTCCTCTTAGTTGGACTTGGTGTTGGACTCTTGACGCGCCTAGTTTTTTGGCCACTGCCTCCACTGCCTCTCTCTCTACTTGTCTGCCCTTGGCCATCCTCTCTGTGGGGGGCTCTTGTTGTCTTGTGATTATGTAGTAGGCGGCGGCGGGGCAGTAGAGGTATTGTCTAATGAGGCTGGGGGGTACGCAGCTATATGAGTTGGACATCTCTCCTCTGCGGCGGCGCCGGGCCTATTCTCACCATTGTGTCTACTACCCGCCGGTCTATTTTAAATATGGCCACGTCTGCGTCTGCCCCCCTCGTGGCTTTTCTCAACTTCTCCTCTAGCTCTTTCACTAGGGCTGGGGGGAGTCTGCCGAGGAATACAGACTTCTGTATCCTCTCAAGTCCGAAGGACCTCAGTATGTCTGCCACTCTATTTCTCACGTCGTTTTCTGTAATGTCGTAGACCACTAAGACGTACATAGCGACGTGGCTAGGGACCTGGCTTGTCTATGTATTTCTGCAGATATGGGCCTGCCCCCGGCGCCTAGTTCTGACAACACGGCGGCTGCCACCTCTCTCCTAGACTCGTGGGCGAGTAGGCCGTTTTGGAGCTTTAGGCTATCTACAATCTTCGCCACCACTGCGTCTATCCTAGGCCTCCACTGCTCCATGAAGTCTAATACGAGAGAGGGCCTGCCGGATTTGTCCACGTGTAGAAAGCCGACGTAGGGGTCGAGGCCGGCGAGTAGTAGAGATTTAAAACAGAGAGTTTTTAATATGCCGTAGCCGTAGTTCAACGCGGCGTTGACCGGGTCGCCGCCCTCTTGGTCTCTCCCGGGGAAGCCAGTGATCTCTCTATACGCCGCCCAGTATGCCTCGGCGGCTGCCGCCTCTGCCTCTAACACAGCCCGGGGCGTGTCGGCCTCGGCGAGTAGTTGCCTAGCCTTTGTGATTGAGTCTACGTAGCGTCTATAGTCTACAAGCCTCCTCCTCCACGTCTTTATATTTTCCAACTGGCCTCTCACCTTCTCCCACACCCACTTCTTGGCGTACTGCAGCCCCGCCCCGCTCTCCGCCGCCTTGTATTGACACCGCCTCTTAGCCCCAGTGGCGTCTCCCACTGGGCGTAGGAACACGCCTATTGGGTCCCCCCTCTGGTCGAAGACCGCCACGGTGGCCCCCGCCCTGAGGAGGCTTCTCAGAGCCTTTGTAGTGATAGAGATGCCGGAGGTGAGTAGATACACTTCGTCTACTGCGTGTAGTGGGTACTCTCTCTTGTCTTGCCGCGTCTCAACTACCAACAGCCCCCTCCTCGACTTGATCTTGACGCCGTGGCTAGCCACTACGACTTGCATATGTGGTAGAAGGGACAGGCCTTTGGGCACTGGGGGGCGGGGCCGGGGTCTCTGGCGGAGGCGACGGTGTCTATCGCCTCGTCTCTCGCCTGGAGGAATTTCTCTCTGGGGGCGTCTCCGAGGTAGTAGGGCTGGGCTCTGTACTCCACCGCCCCGTTTATAGATATTTGTACATATATGCCGTAGTCAATGGGGACTCCGTACTCCGCCTCTATAGCCATGGCGTAGCCCGCCAAGGCGACGTCTACGTTCTGGGCGGGGCCGAATTTAAACTCCACCACTGCCCCGAGGCCCACGCCGTCGGCGACTACGTAGCCGAGGCCTAGGGGCGCCCCGTCTACGGCCACTTGGGTGGAGAGCGGCGCTGTGTAGAAGACTGCGGAGTCCCGCCCCCTCGCCAGTCTCGCCGCCAAGACGTAGTGGTGTTCGCCTAGTAGTCTCGTCGCAATGTATTTATACAACGCCTCGGCCTTGGGCCTGGCGTCTGGGGGCAGGTCTTCGAAGTTAGGCGACATCGGCGCGCCGGAGTAGGCGTATTTCTTATAGTCTTCAATAGCTTTGAAAAGTACGGCGTGTAGAATCTGCCCCTCTCTCAACTCTTTCGTGGCGGCGCCCCTCTCCCCAAGTACGTACTTTAAGTAGAGGTTACGGCCGGTGGGGCAGTGGCCGTAGGCGAAGTCTGAGAGGGCCAGGCCGAGGTGGGCTGGGGGCCTCACTGGGGGCTTGTCGTAGGCCCACCCTCTGAGCTCTGGAGAGACGTCGCCCCGGGCCAGCCTCGCCCTTTTTATCAACCTAGCGATTTCTAAAAGAGTTAACACAAAGTTTCAACTAGGTGTGGGTAATATCAGTGACTTACTACAGCGAAAAAATTTTTAACTGCAGCCACCTGCAGTTTTGTGAAACTCGCAGTGACGGTGGGGTTCGACGCAGATCTGCCAGTGAGGGCTTTGGCTAATTTAAAAGCTACACATATCTACCTACTGAGGGCCTCCACGGGGGGAGAGGGAGACGAGAAATCGGCCGCCGCCGTGAGGCAGTTAATAAAGGTCCTGGGGAGGGGCGAGGAGAGAGTAATAGACCTCAGAGACTTAGCCACAGGCCTTAGGCAACTGGCCGAGGTGGACTTCGACGCAGTTGCCCTGGCAGGCGGCCCACGGGCCCTCGTCCTACTGGCCTTTGTAGCCGCCGTGTTGAAGAAGGCGAAGGTGTACATAGTCCCCGAGTATAGCTACGACGCCATAGACGCCACGGGACTCGCCGCAGTGGCGTATCTATACCCACTGTCAAAAGCCAAGCTGAGAGTCTTGGCTAATCTAACAGACGGCGTAGAGGTGGACCAACTGGCGAGAGAACTAGGCCTAGACACCTCCACAGTCTACCGCCACCTAGACGCGTTGACAGAGGCGGGGCTAGTGACGGCAGAGGGCAAGAGGGGGAGGAGGTACAGAGTAGACAACTTAACAGTTGAAATTGCAAAAATTTTAGAAATGTATAGATAAAGTTGTAGACGGCAATTTTTATAAATTTCTTGTTTTCTCGTTATATGCAAGAGCAGCAGAAATTTAATATCGAGCCGTTGATCAACGCCTTGGCGAAATTAGCCAGTGACAAAGTATACGGGCCTTTAGACATGTTGAGTAGAGTAGAAGACAACGACGAGTTTTATCTCAGACTCGCGAGAGATGCTTTGTACTCGGCGCTTAGATATCTCTCAACTGAGAAGATGACTTTTGAAAAACTAGACGAGTCGGTGGAGTTGGCTTTGAGAGTAATTGAGAAGAGGCCCCACTTCGCGAAGGAGTTGGCTCTGAGAGCCCTGGCTAGGGCTTTGAGCGGGTAGGCTATGTTTGTCTCCATCGGCCTCAGGTTCAAGGTCGAGGTTGAGGCGTTGAACATGGCAGAGTCTGTAGGCAACTACGCGCGCCATAGGACAGCCCCAGTCGTCGTGGTGGAATACGAAGACGGGAAGGTGAGGTCCTACCGCATCACAATGGCGCCGGCGGTCTCTGGCCAGTCTATCGCATATGGATATATGGCCGCCTTGGTCAAATTGGCACTGGAGAGGGGGCTCCCCCTGAGCAACCAGGCGAAGGAGTATGAAAAAATCGGCGGATTTTTCAAGAGGGCCGACGACGCTAATCTGTCGTATGACGACAGAGTAAAGACCTGCGTCGTTGAGGACATCACCGGCTTTATGGTAGCTCAAGGCGTGTCTGGTCAGAGGGGCGTTATGTTGAGGAGGACTTCTCCAGTGATGTTTAGCTATTTAGTGCCGGACGGCACGTCGGCTAGAGGCGTCGTCATGCCGCAGCTGCATGTGAGGTACAACCTCTTAAATCCGGAGCAACAGATCCCATTCCAAGTGGAGGCCGGCACCGCCATCTATACACACGGCGTGGCGATTGATGTAGAGAGAATCGGCCGCCTGCAGGATGGGTACGTCCAAGACAGAAAGGCAAGAGTTGAGCTGGCTTTCGACGCGTTGAAGTTTCTATACGGCGGCTTGTTGTTCGGCGCGAAGAAGGCGAGATATCTACCCATATTCGAGCCGCTGGGCGGCGTGGCGGCCGTGTCTGAGAAGCCTTTCGTAGTGACGCCGCCGAGATTCCGCGACTATGTACAAGAAAACGTGAAGAGGGCGGAGAGACACATTTCGAAAGTGTCTATATACTGTTTTGACAACGAGGGCATAACGACGTGCGGCGCCTCTTCAACAAAGACACAAAACCTAGAAGATTTAATTGACAAAGTGAAAGAGGAGGTTTTGAAAACATTGAAATGAGACACGTCTTGGTTAGAGTAGATTTTTTTTCGCCCTACAGCTCTGTGCAGTACTTTTCTGAACACGGCAGAGGGCCCCCCCTACCCCCTCCGTCTACTCTCATCGGGGCGCTGGCGGCTGCTATATACTACCCCGTGGAAAGAGAGGTGGAGCCGGGCTTTGTGTCTAAATTTAAATACGTAACGTTTTGGGCTGCTCCATATTTCACAGTCGAGAATATCTCTAGACATTTTACAGTCTACAGCCAGCGGAAAAAGAGAATTAAAGTCCTCGGCGCCGCCATGAAGATTGCTACGACAGGCACAGCCGACGATGAAGTACGTAAAGTGCTTAAAAACTACGGCAATATTGATAATATTGACAAGTATTTAGAAAAGGGCGTCGAGGCGGCGGCGCGCGCGGCGGTGCAGACTTTGACATCGCCCGCCACGAGGCTTGAGACCTATTTCTCCGACAGCTGCTACGTGTTGTACATAGTAGACGACGACTTGGCCGCCCCCGCTGGGGGGATATTCCGCATAGGTCCAAAGGAGGCGTTAGTAGCGGCTACTCCTCTAGAGGCGAAGGTGGAGAGACTAAACGCTAGGGAGGTGGAGACTAGGTTCTACTTCCCAGCGGAGGCCGCCGACGCGGTGGGCTGCCAAAGGGCTTGGATGTACGAAAAGCCGCCGTCTGACCCCTCGAAGGAGCCACCTAAGGCCTATTGCATACCGCAACCTGTGGGTAATATAAGAGCCGAGCCCCGTGAGGGGTGGGCCTCCGTAGTTGTTAAGACAAGCGATATAGAGCTCCCCGCGTTGCTCCCAGAGTATGTCGCGCCGTAAGACAAAAGAGGGGGGAAGGGATGGAATTTGTATAGATGAGAAAAAAATTGAAGAGTTTATCTACTTAATCTATTTCTACAAAGCGAACGCCGTATCTATCTTAACCTCTGGAGAGGACTTGTACAGCGTAGCCCCAGAGAAACTTGTAAAAGACTTCAACAGCTATGTCCAAGGAGTGGCTAAGAAAAAAGTAGAGCCGCTGGACTTAGGCGACTTTGGCAACTGTGTAAAGACGCTGAGCTCTGACGAGATTATTGAAATGAAAGAGTATCTAAAGTCCTCTGCCTATTTGCGTAGTTACAAGACCTCCGAGACGTTTAAGACAACGTCTGCAATTGATAAACTCGCCTCCGCAGCAGTCTCGTAGTCTCCAGACTTATCAGCTGCTATGGCTCTTCTAGCGTATTCAATGCCCATGTC
>JAWBJM010000087.1:0-6263 GCA_038832545.1 Pyrobaculum sp. | reverse complement strand
AGACGCCGGAGGATATGTACACACGCCCCGTGTCCACCCCGGCGTATTTGCCTCCTCTACAGAGCCGCCGGCCACTGCCAAAGCCGCCTCTGTTATAGACACTCCCCACCGGCCTAGCAACACGCCGGCGGGAGGGGACAGCAAGTTCTTCTAAGCGACACATCGGCGGGGGCTTCAAATTGCTACATCGAGCTAAAGACCTCTTGTCAGCCTGCTGCGGCGGCGATAAGCCACGCCAGATGCATGGGGGCCGACGTGAAACGTCGTAGAATTGCAGTGAGAGTTGTTAATATGTATTTTTATACCAATTTTACTTTGTACTCGATGTCGTATAGTAGAGAGACAGCTGAGACTTATGTCTATGTGGAATTGAGGCGTGGGGGGGCTCTTTCCGTGGAGACTCCCCTGCCGTTTTTGACGCATATGGTTGAAACTTTTCTCTTCTACGCAGGCTTGGGGGGCCGTGTGGAGGCCCGCGAGAAGCGGAGACTTGACGACGGCCACCACGTCGTAGAGGACGTGGCGATTGGCTTGGGTAGGGCGTTGAGCTCACTCCTTGGCGACAGGTCTGGAATAGCTCGGTTTGGGTGGGCCGCGGTGCCTATGGACGACGCTTTAGCCCTCGCCGCTGTTGACTTAGGTGGGAGGGCCTATTGGGTAGTTAGGGGGAGGCTCCCCAAGATATCAATTGGGGGGTACAGCCTCTGTATGTTTAGACACTGGGTCCGTACATTCGCCACAGAGGCCAGGTCCACAGTCCACATATATATGAGGGGGTCGGACCCCCACCATAAAGTTGAGGCTGCACATAAGGCGCTGGGCCTCGCCTTGAGGATGGCGATAGGTCCAGCCGAGGGTATTCAGAGCACAAAAGGCGTTTTATGATCATCCCCTCTATCGACATAGAGGGGGGCCGCGCCGTCAAGCGTATCTTGGGGGAGAGGGGACGGTATATATATACGGGGGACCCTCTGGAGTTGGCTATAAAGTTTAGAAAGGCGCCGCTGGTGCATGTAGTAGATCTAGACGGGGCAGAGGCGGGGAGGCCTGTGAATATAGGCGTGGTTCAGTCAGTGGCTGCGTTGTTAGAAGGCCGTTGTCAACTAGGCGGCGGGCTGAGGAGCGTGGAGTGGATAGAGTGGGCTCTGTCTATTTGTAAATACGCCGTGGTGGGGTCACTCCCCTTTAAATCCCCCGGCGTCTTTAAAGAGGCTGTGGAGAAATTCGGCAAGAGGCTAGTGGTGTCGCTAGACGTAAAAGGAGGTAGGGCGGTGGTAAGCGGGTGGCGAGAGGCGTCGGCCACTGTAACAGACGCCGTTGAGATTTTAAAGAGACACGCCCCCTACGCCGCTTTGGTAGTAACTGTGGTGGAGGTAGAGGGGACGGGAGGCGGCGTGGCTGAAGTCGACACAAAGCCTCTCAGAGACCTCGCCGACAGGCTCTACTACGCCGGGGGGGTCAAAGACTGTAGAGACGTGGAGAAGGCACTGGCTTTGGGATTCGACGGCGTAATAGTAGGATACGCACTCTATAAAGGCGATTTGTCTCAATGCGTTAAAGATATATGGTGAGGAGAGACAAACGTGGAGGTAGACGTTAGTTAAAAGCCGCGCCATGTCAAAAAAGTTAATACAAATACTAAAGCCAGGTCAAATAAGGAGAGGTGCCGAACGAAATCAGTGAAAAAAGAACGCATATACTAGAACGTAGCCATCTTGCTTTCGTCATCGGCGTCGATAGTATTACCAACTTTGCGTGAGTAGAAAAGATGTGGTACATTTCGAGTTGTTCAGGTAGTGGCTGGTCGTAGTTATCTAGCCTTTGACTACGCCTATTGGTCTTTGTCTGACTACTTTCTTGGCGAATCCCACTTGGTGTGCTGTCTCTACTACTCTATCTACGTCTTTGTAGGCCCATGGCGCCTCTTCGCTTATGACTTCAGTCTCTGCGCTTTTTACAATTATTCCTCTCTTTGCCATCTCTTCTTGTACTTTGTGTGGTGGGTACATCCTAATGGCGGCTTCTCTACTTAAGACTCTGCCAGCGCCGTGTGGCGCCGTGCCGAATGTCAACTTCATGGCGTCGTGTGTGCCCACTAGTATCCACGACGCAGTGCCCATAGAACCCGGTATTAATACGGGCTGTCCCACCTCTCTGTATTTGGCAGGTATTTCACTTCTGCCGGGGGGGAACGCCCTAGTGGCTCCTTTGCGGTGTACCCACACTCTCTTCACAGTCCCCTTGTCGTCTATTACGTGGTCTTCTAACTTGGCTATGTTGTGAGCAACGTCGTACACCACCTCAAGGCCGACTTTCTCAATTGAGCCAAATACTTTCTTAAAGGCTTCTCTCACCCAGTGCATAATTATGTGACGGTTTGTCCATGCGAAATTAGCCGCCGAGGCCATGGCCTTTATGTAGTCCTCAGCCACTTTGTCTTTGAGAGGCGCGGCGGCTAGTTCTCTATCTGGGAGGTGGAGGCCCCACTGGCGCATTTTTCTCTCCATTATTAACAAATAGTCTGTGGCCACTTGGTGGCCGAAGCCTCTACTACCTGTGTGTATCATAACTACTACCTGTCCTTCTCTCTCTATGCCGAAGGTCTTGGCAATTTTTTCGTCAAAGATTTTATCTACCACTTGTATTTCAAGGAAGTGGTTGCCACTGCCTAGAGTCCCCAGTTGGTCTCTCCCTCTGGCCTTGGCCTTCTCGCTAACTTTTGAGGGGTCTGCCAACTTCCACGAGCCTTTTTCTTCTATAAACTCCATGTCTTCAGGCCAGCCATAGCCCTTCTGTACTGCCCACTCTACTCCTTCGGCGAGGACTCTCTCGAACTCCCCAGGAGTTAGTCTAAGGTGGCCAGTGCCGCCGACGCCTGGGGGCACTAGTCTAAAGATGGTGTCTACCAACTCTTTCAACTTCGGTCTGACTTCTTCCTCAGTTAGATTAGTCCTCAATACTCTCACGCCGCAGTTTATGTCGTAGCCAATCCCGCCAGGCGATATGACGCCCTCTTCTGCGTCAATCGCGGCGACGCCGCCGATCGGAAAGCCATATCCGGCGTGTCCATCTGATAATACAATAGACCATCTATGGATGCCGGGTAGGCAGGCAACATTTATTGCTTGTTCCAGAGTGATGTCTTTTTTCATGTGTTCTAACAGCACCGAGTCGGCGTATATTCTCACTGGTACTTTCTGACATGGTTTCACGCCTGGGGGAATCTCCCAGATGTAGTCTGTTATCTTAATAATGGGGTAGTTGCGCATGTGAGGAGTTTATGAATTAAGTTTAAATTTTTACTCTGGCTTCAGACTCTCCCATTTTTCTATTTCCTTCCTTATTTCTTCGTATTCTTTCAACTTGTCCAAGAAACTGCCCGCGAGGACGCCCGAACTCGGTACTTTCTGGCCCGTTAAAGCTTCAACTATAGCTTTCAACGTTTCGCTATGGGCTACGCCTTGTCTTTGATAATACAGTTTGCCCTTGTACTGTTTGGAGGGCACCCACCGGTATACTAATTCGTATTGTTTAGGCACGTCATTAACGAGCGTATCTATTATGATGCGAAGTGTTGCCCTCTTTTTAGAATTTTGGTCTTCGTATTCAATTGTAGCCTTTATGCTCTTTATTTCAATTGTTTGTTGATCTACCTTTATTATAATCGGAAGCTTCTTCTTTTCAGTAGATATGTCCACTCCAATCCCTAGTTTCTCCCGTATGTATGCGCCTAGTTTACCTCCGAGTTGATCCGCATATTTAAGAAGTTGTTCGTATGCTTCTTTGGCATAAATATTGCCTCTTTCTACCTCTATTCGTATCTTCAGCCATCCGCTGTCGCGCAAGTATATATCATACTTTGGTCCTTTCTCATTGTAGCTAAAATCTTTATTGGGAATGAGACCTGCCCTTATCAGAGCGTTTTTAGTTTTTTCAAATTCTTCAACCTTATATGTTTGGTAGTTTAATTCTACTTTATTTTTACGCAAGACTAAATTAAGCGATGCATCGCCTATTTTGACCTTAAGACTTTCACCTCTTCTTCGCCTTTTGTCCTCCGGCGTAATTACGGTGTTTTCTTGTTTTGCGATTGAACTAGTTAAGAAATTAACTTTGTTATACACATGGCCGTGCGTAAGGCCGTGTTCCTGGAGTATTTTCTTAATTTCTATAAGTAACGGTGCATATAGTTTTAAATCATTAAGTAATTTATTTAATGATTCCTTTCTCCATACTATTTGATATACGCCTTTTCCTTCGTAAACTACTTTGGGAGGATAGCCCGCGGTTTGTAGAAATAACAGCCATGTCAATACTGCGTCTTCTAGACTTATGCCAGACAGTTTCTTGCGAGCCTCGTAGGGCCCTATAGTTAGACCAATGGCGTCGCGGGCTACCCATCCGTCCATTAGCACGGCTGTGAGTATTAAGCCTAAGGAGTAGAGACGGGCTGTTTCTTCGTCCCCGATACTCCTAAGATTTTCTACTACGTAATAGCTCTTGGCGAGAGGTATGAATATTCTTGCGTACGGTCCTATTTGCAAGATGTTATTTTTATTTAGTTCAAGCCTATTCCAGAATTCATTTACATTGAACTTACTTTTTACCTTCTGAGATATACTTAGACGTGTTAAATCGATATCTGGTTTTCTAGTTAACAAGTAGTTGAGCGCTTCAACTCCTTCCTCGAATATCCATTTTCTCATTTTAGCGGGTAGCGATGTTGAAATTCGGTAATTCCCGGCAGGACCTCTGTCTGTTAAATAAACAAACTTGAGTTTGATACTTCCACCAATTCCCACTCCGGCGTAGGCCGCTTGCGCTGGATCTGAAGTATTCATTATAATGTCGATACCATATTTCCTAGTCCTTATGTAGAAGTCGGTAGGAATGCTGCCGGAATATATTCCGTTAATTACGATTTGGCTCTTTTGTCCAAAAATCTCTTCTATTTTTGTGGCTATGCTTTTCCGCGCCATTTCAGCTCTACCTTCTAGGCTTGCGTATTTCGCTATAACTTGGTCGTCGTTTATTTTCCACGCGCTTAGCGAAGACCAACATTCTTTCTTTCTGAAACAAATTACTTCATAATTTGTTTTTTCAGTAACTATTTTAATATAATTCCTATTAGTTTCTTTACTTTTTTCGATAATAAGCCTTTCTAAACCTCTTACTTCATTTAGTTTAAGGCGTATAAGCCAATAAAGGATTTTCGCTGTAATTGATACCTCAGGTATGGGAGTTGCGGATTTAAAGGCGTGACGCAACGTGTCGGGCTGATTACGCACCGCTGCGGCTATTGATAAAGTCCCCGCCAGTCCATTGCCCAGGTCCGTTAGCGATCTTTTCACGGCGTTTGCAAACCAGTTTGACTCTGTTAGAGATAGTAGTACTCCTACAGCTCTCTCCCCTCTTGTGAGGTTCGAGACGTCTACTGCTTCTGATTTTGTCAATCTTTTGGCCATTTTTAGATCTATTACTAAATATTCTGCAACTTTTTTAGCAAATTCATCATTTGAATTAGCTAAATTATTGCGTATATTTTCTAACTCATCTATATATCCTTTTGCAAGGCGAGAAACTCCTTTCCTGGCCATTGTTATATCACTAACTGCCTTTACTAACATATTGATGTCGTCTTTGTTTAATGTAACAGAACCTTGTGGTAATTTATTTGCTATCTCTTCTAGGAATTGCCATGCGTTTTCGACGTTTGTTACTATCTGCAATGCGCTAGGAAGACGCTTTAGTAAGGCTAGTGTCGTTATCAAATACGCCACGGCATCTGCATGGTCTTTGAAAACAGCGCCATATTGTTTTGTTCCATATATAACTAGATTAATTAACGCCTCAGGATTTCTCTGCGTATACCACTCCTCGGCATGTTTCCTAATTCTTTCACTGATTTGATTAATTCTAATCTGATTTACTCCCTCTACTACAGCTTTAAGGGTATTAATAGCGTCAGTATCCCCTTTCGTAAGTCTGTAGTAAGCTTCTAACACTCTTTTGGTATTTATATCTAAATCTTCTGATGGTTTCCCCTTTAAGACATCCGCAATTTTTCTCAACGGAGGTATGATGGAAGACCACTGTAAACTTAATAACGCTATGTGGTCTTGCCATAGGGCGTAGTCCAGTTGTTGTGCTGCAAGCCAGCTTATTAACCCGGCCGCCGCGGCGGCCAGTATAAACCAATGCGCTCTTACGTAGTCCAGCGCCCTCGCCACCGCCTCTCCAAACAGCTCGTAAAGCCGTTGTAG
>JAWBJM010000086.1:0-6457 GCA_038832545.1 Pyrobaculum sp. | reverse complement strand
GGAGGACGTAAGCGAAGGTTTATACTCTTTAAAGGCCGATCCGGACAGGAGGATTAGGAGCTTCTATCCACCACAATACTGATGAGATCAATGCTCATTAAAGGCTTTAGGACGAGGCGAGGGACACGCATCCTCGGCTTTACCCAAGTTGGTGCTCTGAGCTGAAGAACAATCCAAATAGCCTCGGATCTGAAGCAGACATCAGCGCACTGGTTTGGAGAAGTCTTAAAGAGGAGCTCGGAAGTAATGGAAAGTGAGAACCTCTGCGGTGAGAACTACTTTCAATATACTGTGGTATGGATTATCGGTCTCCTTAAAAGTAGAGGGTCGAGACAAAGGTTCGACGAGTAAGGAGGCTAGTGTATGAGCCCTTCTCATTCATGAGAGCCCAACATTAATGCCATCCTCGCTTAGATTTTTAGATAGGGCTTTAGCAATAGTACCTTTGCCCTGAATCGTCCAAAAAGCTACTATTAACATAGATTCCCATGACTGAGTAGATTTTTCGCGGCATCCTTTAACACATCTTAACACATCCGTAGTTAGTTCATTAATTACAATACTAAAGCAACAACTTCTCTCCTTGCCCTTCAAATGCTCAACCGCCTTAGTATCATATATTATCGCTGTGGTCAGAACTTTCATCATTGAGAAGATGATGGAATGAAACCTCATACCTATAAATAGGTTGAGGGATCTGAATATACACATGCTACTATACGCGATGTCTGTGGCAGCAGTTCGGTTTAAAGGCATATACATATTGAAATGGTGGGAGAAATAATGAGAACACTCGAAAGCCTTTTTCTTGCAGATATCTGGAAACTTCCCGAACACTCTCTGGAGTATGGTGAGCGGCTATCGCCAGAAATACGTTGTTTTCCTTAAGTGTCTTTGTAGCACCTTTAAGTACGTCTAACTCTGCACCTTCTACATCTATCTTTATAAAGTTTACCTTGCTTAATTCAAGCTCATCTACTACTTGATCTAAGGTCTTAGTTTTCACTTCAACGTACTTTATGTGAGTTGAAAATTCTTCTCTCGACAGTTCTACTCTTTTTTCTTTTATTGTGTGGCCGAGAGATGATCGCGAAATGTATAGTCTAGCTACTCCTTCGCTCTCCGATAAAGCCAAGTTCATTGGAATGACGTTCTCCAACTTATTAATGGTTATGTTCTTAAGTAAAAGCGTGTAGTTCAGCGGATGCGGTTCAATGGCAACGATCTTCCCTTTTTTGCTTTCCTAGCCGCCTTAAGTGTAAACACACCGACATGAGCGCCGACGTCAATTACGACATCATCTTCCCGAATATTATAGAATTTATCATAGACTCTATCTAAGTATATTTCACGATTTATGAATAGACTATCGTAGGGCTGAAGAATAATCCCATCAGGAGGTCTTGTCTGGACTAAACATCCTATACGCCTTACATAATAGTGTAAGAAATAGCTATCAAATAAATGATGAACTTGCTCGAACTTAGTATATTTCTTATGTCTGATGAGCCAATCCTCACCAAGTGTAAGCCTGAAAAAGCTACTCCAGAAGGCCCTGTAGGCAGCTGCAACAATTTTTCTTATCATAAATTTCACTCCTATTTTACTTAATCCACGGCTGTTAAGGTTTATATGTCGAGAGATGTTGAGAGTGGAGCTCCAATTGCAAAGCTCTATGCCTGCTATTTAAATATACTTCATCCACCATAGGGAGATATTTCTGTTGAGACTTTATTTGGCTATACTTCAATGTAGCTTAATAAATAGATTCTTCTACTAGTTTAAGTAGAATAAGTCTAAGTAGAATGCTTTCATTTAACCCTGAGGTATCTACATAGAATACTTTAAAGTTGTACATCGGTAATAGTCCTCCAACAATGAGCTTATTAAGAAATGCTTTTTGAAATATTACATATTGAAGTTGTGGGTCGCCATATCCTCTTTTTTTCCATCTATTGAACAAATCATTGATGTTTGAATCTAGCACTATAGTTACATGAGGCTTAGTTTTTAGCAGCTTACTGATGAATATCTTTATAGCAAAACTTAGGATTTTCCTTCTTTTACGCGTTTTTGCATTAATAAACATATACGTGTAATCCGTTAAAGTTCCATAAAGATATTCTTCACATAGTACAGTGTAACCCATCAGTCTAAGTATATGGATTTGTAATAGCTTAAGTGGTATAGAAAGTAGAGCATCAATTAAAGCTGTAAGTAGAGTAAGTTTCCAAGCTAGCTTCTCGTGAAGTTTAGATATTTTATACCATGGTGCTACAGCAGATTGTGATGATAGAGCTTTTTGTGAGCTGAACATTAACTTGTTTGTTAACTGCCATATAACAAAGTTTAGTCCATGAAAAGCTTTAAGATATATTGTTATTACAGGAACGCCTTTCTCTCTTAAGGAATCGCTCAGTAGCCTAATTAATGTAGACTTACCTACACCAACAGGTCCTACTACGGCTATAAGTGCTTTCTCGATGAGCAAATCTTGACCGCGTTTCGAACTTGCCGAAAACTTTGTAATAACTATCCTATCTCGCATAAGTTCTACCATACTACTCGCAGCATAAACGAGCTTAACTTCGTAACGAAATTAGGTAGCTTTTATTCGGATTCTTCTGCCAATTACGTAGTTAGTGATGTATTTTAAGTAGTAGCTTTGACGCCTCTTCCGAAGCAATAGGTTCGGTAAATCTTTTAAAGGAATCTTTAATGTTGGCACTTCGATACTTTTACCTGCATTACGTTTAAGTATCTTGTATTTATAAAGTCTAAGATGTAATCCTTTGGAAAACCCAAGAATTATTCCCAGGGTTCTCGTTTTATTTAGCGTTAGTGTTGAGTGTAAAAGGTCCAACAGAGCTCTTATCAGTCCAAGTACTGTCCATGATAAGTTTGTCGGATTCATTAATCTAAGAATAGCTGTTGTTCCGATAACACTCCATAATTTAGTTAGCTCAGCTACATCCTTATTGAAGACCGATGTTGCACTACCATAATGCCACCCTGCATCTACAGGGTAATATAAACAACAGTATCCCTGAGCATAAAGTCTAGGACCCAGTTCAAAATCGTCACCAAAAACAAAAAATTCAGGTAAAAAACCTGAGAAAACCTCCTTACGACATATGAAGCAAGCCGCATGCACATATGAAACAATAAGTGGAAAGTTGAAAAGCGACCTGGACATTCCATGGCCGAGTTTTAACCAATCACCAAACACTGTTATAATGCAACCAGCACTATCTATAGTTATGCGGTCCCATTTTAGTATCTTGCCCTGTATAAGACCTATCCTAGAAACCCTCTCCAGAATTCTAATTAGAGAAGCAATAGACCGGCCGTCAATCACGAAATCATTATTAATAATTACTAAATACTTAGATGTACTATCAAGCAACTTAGTGGCAACATTTATAGCGTTTTGGAATCCTATGTTTTTGTTTATGAAGAGAAGCTTAAGAGCAGAGCAGTAGAATCCGTCTTCTTCAGATATGTTCTTGATATAATCCACAAGAAACGAGCGTGAAGAATCGGTGGAACCATTATCAATCACTATTATCTCTTTCGGAATCGGGATTTCGAGAGCTGCCTTTATACACATTCTAACGATCTCAAAGAATTTTTCTGAGTTATAGTTAATAATGATAACAGAAATTAAAGGATTTACGTTTTTAAATTTTCTGACGAGCAACATAGTTACAATGGGACTTCGAGTAGAGAACCATCATTTCTTACGAGCATTTTGTAATGAGCATAACTGAAAACCTTAAGGTCCTCCATAGAATCTGTAATAACTACGTCTATCTTCTTCCGAGTATTTGCGCTAATATTAATATTAGCTTTATTAATCTCGTACTTTAATGTAAAAACACCGAAAGCTATTGTGTAAGATCTAAAGATGTGATCTACCATTAAAAAACTCCTTACCTTCTCGATCAAGGGCAATACGCTACTACCTGTGACCAGCAAATACTTCTTGTTCTCATTTTTAAGACGGTATAGTACTACTTTACTCCAAACAATCCGGCGCTTCCTAAGCCCATCCAATATCGCTGTGCTAACGCATCTATCAACATCTAAGGGGTTTAATTTATAAAGAAAGCTCAAGAGTGAAACAAAGTACGATCTGCGTATTGAAAGTGAAAAATACCTACCCTTCGTCTTTATCTTAGTAACCTTTACAAGGGTCTTCAGTAATAAGGCATAGAACCTGTATAGGAGAGGATGAAGGGTCGAGGAAAGCATAACAACGATTTTAAGAATAACATTGCTACAGCATAAAGTGGCTAGCTTACAAAACTCTAACTCGAAATCGTAAGGTATGAGTGTTCCGTCAAGATCCAATATTATGAATCGATCATCAGACATGTGTTCGCCTATCAAGGAGCTTTTTAATTATGGAAATAAATAAGATACCAAGCACTCCGGAAATAAAGTAAGGCGTATTTAGGGCAAAAAGTAGTAAAAGTTGAAAGGGCAGGAACGCTAGGAGACGTTGATATAACGGTATCCTTGAGATAGGAGTATTAAAGGCTGAATGTAATTTACACATGATGTGTGAGTAATAACTGATTTCATCTAATATTATGAAGGGAAAGAGTGCAACAATCATTGAGGGTAAGTAATTTAGTCCTACCGCATATGCGGATGGATAAGAAAAACGCAAACAACGCAATGCTGAATGAGCGGGGATTCTAGCAAGTTTATTTTTTTATTATATATTATTTCAATTAAACTTAGTGTAATTAAAATGTAAATCGCATCAAAAACATGAGGATGCTTAAGAAATAAGGACAGCTCTATAGAGAGAAGTAACATCGCTACTCTTAATATCGAGAAGTAAATTGTGTTTAAGGTGGTGTTGGTAAATCGATATGTCGGAGCATCTTCGTACTTTACAGAAACGAAATCGTTAATTACATAGAATATTTCGTAGACCGTGTATAATTGTAGAAAGCCGATAACTAACAGTAAAAGATAATGAAGTAACATCGCTATGTTCACAATATGCATCACCACTAAGGGAAATACTGTTATAAAGTATCCATAGAAGTGAAATCTAAATCCGCGAAAACCTTCTGGATAGATTCGAGTCCTGAGCGTGTAAAAGCCTGGAACTATGTAGTATAGAACCTTAACAATGTTCACTAAAGTACCACCTCTTTTATGTTTGTCTATCTCACTTTTTCAATATTGTTGAAATCAGCCGAGTAAATCGGGTAATTATTGAGCTAAGCTCGTGGTTTTCTTTAACATATCTGTAGCCTTCTTCTCCAGCGATTTTCCACCTGCCGCCTTTAATCATATAATTAAGACCACTCATGAAGTCGTCGTTCTTAACCCAATAGCCAAACTTCTCAGTTAAACCATCCGGGTTCACTGAACTTAGTAGAGCGGTTTTGTGAGCTAGAGCTTCAAGAAAACTTATTGGTAACCCCTCTCGAATGCTCGGAAGACATAAGATCCAGCTTTTCGCCAAGATCTTCGATTTTTCTTCCTCACTCACGAATCCTGTGATTTTCAAGTTCTCAAGTCTCTCATAACGCTTCACTACTCTTTCGTATAATTTCTCGTAGAGTAAGCTAGGTCTACCGATGGCCACGAACTCGACCTCTGGAAATTCCTTGGCGAGATTAAAGAACAACCAATACCTTTTTTGGGGATCCATACGCCCAAGAAAACAGACGGTGGGTACGTTGGACTTAACGAGTGAGCTTTCCTCGGGGATGCGTTCTACCGGGTTGGGCATATACGTAACCCTCCTTGGATTAACGTGGTATAACTTAGCTATTTTGGGTACATAGTACTTTGCCTGTGTCATTATCAAGTCTGCTCTTTTGTAGGCTCTCTCGTAAAGCATTGTTGTTGCCCGGAACTTTAATCGGCTAATTCTGTAATTTGGATCTATAGAGCCTAGGAGCTTATAATCACTCCAGTCAAATGGGTCCTGAACCCATATTACGTGCTTTCTATCAGGCATAACCTTCTGCGCTAGGTAGGTCTCAACCATACAGTCGATTGAGACATATACATCGGCATCTGCTTTCCTAATTAATGGAATAACCTTAGTATAGTCAATCAGGTGTTTAAGCGATGATCTGGAAGTGAAGTCATAAGGATAGCTCAGTATCTCCATTCCATCTATCTCGGTTAAGAACTCTGTATCTGGTTCTCTCCAGCAGATCACCGAAACGTTGTACCCTCTTTTCACAAGCTCTCTTCCAACTACACGAACTAGTTTACCGAAGCCACCTCGTCTCCTACCGACAAATATTTCGCTAGTGATGAAGCAGATTTTCATGGCTAGTCCTTCATGGGAATTTACGAGTATCCCTAGGTATTTATGATTATACTACCGCTATTTTTCCGGTTCGTTCTCAGCTTCATGGAGATTTGATCTTGGCAACTATTTCCCATAAACTTTAAGCACATTGTTAAGCAGATAATG
>JAWBJM010000085.1:0-6576 GCA_038832545.1 Pyrobaculum sp. | reverse complement strand
ATACGCGTCTAGTTCCTTTTCCAATTCTAAAATCTCTTCTTCTGACATGTGTGAAAACCTCCCCTGTAGTCTCATATATTCTCTAAGCGGTTTTCTCTTCGATTTGTCTACGTGGACATTACTCGGCGGGTTAAGTCTCAACTTGCCGTGGTCCCATTCATACAGTGGGAAGTAGCCAGTCTCCACTGCCAGTCTAGCCACTTCAATTGTCTTATTCTCTGGGTAGCGCCAACCTGGCACACAGGGGGCAAAAATATGTAGAAATGTGGGGCCCTCTTCTGTATACTCAAGAGCCGTCTTTATTTTATTCACCATGTCTAAGATATAGGCTATGCTAGCCGTAGCTGCGTAGGGAATTCTATGGGCCATCACAATGCCCATTATGTCTTTTTTCCACTGTATCTTTCCCCTCGCCGCCGTCCCTACTGGAGTAGTCGTAGTCCAGGCGTATTTCGGCGTAGAGCCGCTTCTCTGTATGCCCGTGTTCATATACGCCTCGTTGTCGTAGAGTATATACAACACCCCATGTCTCCTCTCTAACATGCCGCTGAGAGCTTGTAGACCTATGTCGTATGTGCCGCCGTCTCCAGCTATGACCACTACTTTAGTGTCTCCAGCCTCCCAAAGGCCTTTTCTCCTTAGCGCCTTTATGGCGGCCTCCACTCCAGAGGCCACTGCAGCTGAGTTCTCAAACGCCACGTGGATGTAGGGGTGCATCCACGCAGTCTCGGGATATGGCGTCGTGGTGACTTCTACACAGCCCGTGGCGTTGGCAATCACAGCGTTTGGACCTACGGCCTTAGTGATCCACCTCATAGCCACCGCGGCGCCGCAGCCTGCACACATCCTATGGCCGGGGGCGAATAATTCCTCCCGAGGGAGGTCTCTCAAAGTTTTGTAATAGATCTTCATACCCTCACCCCCATGAACACCACCTCTCTCCTAGGACTCTCTCTCAACATCTGGAATATTTTATATATATCTTCTACGTAGATAGTCCTCTGGCCGATGCCGTGTATTATATTCATCCCCGGCGTGTTTAGTCCATGTAGATACATAGCCACAGCTATGTCTTTATATAAAGGCCCCTCCGCGGGGCTGCCGTACATAATCGCTCTGTCCAACACGGCGAATGCCTTGACCCCGGCCAAAGTCTTCACTACGTCTTCTGTGGGGAACGGCCTGTAGAGTCTTATCCTCAAAACCCCGGCGGCTATGCCCCTCTCTCTCGCCATGTCGGCAGCCGCTCTGGCGTTGCCGTAGGAGACGCCTCCGTAGGTCACTACTACGTAGTCAGCGTCTTCCACGCGGTATCCCTCCACTACGCCGTATCCACGGCCGAATTTAGATCTGTATTCACTATCTACCTCTCTCACAGCCTTATAGGCCTCTTTCATAGCCTCTACTTGTTGATATTTAAATTCATAGTACCAATCGGGAGAGGTCAAGGGGCCTAGAGTCACCGGTCTGCGGGGGTCTAGGACATGTGGAATTTTTCTACGTGGTAGAAATCTCCTCACATCTTCTTCGTCATTCAGCTCTACTGGCTCAAGAGTGTGGCTCATTAAAAAGCCGTCGTAGGCAACCATCACTGGGAGGTAGATAGATTCAGCCACTCTATAGGCTTGTATGAGGGAGTCGTACACCTCTTGTGCAGAAGCGGCTATGTAAATTACCCAGCCTGTGTCTCTTGCGTTCATTAAGTCGCTGTAGTCGTTGTGTATACTTATGGGAGCGGAGACTGCCCTCGTGGGCAGAGCCATGACTATAGGTAACCTCAGCCCACTGGCTATGTGGAGGACTTCGTGGGCTAGCTCTAGCCCTTGGCTCGACGTGGCTGTAAATACTCTGGCGCCAGCCGCGGCGGCGCCTACAACTGCAGAGAGTGCAGAATGTTCAGACTCGACGTGTATCAACTCTGCGTTTAACTCGCCGTTGGATACAAACTCCGATAGTTTCTCCACTATGGTGGTCTGGGGGGTGATGGGGTACACCGCTATTACGTCTACATCGGCGGCTTTTACTGCATACGCCGCTGCGTAGTTGCTAGTCAACGCCTCTTTTAATTTTGCTCTCTGTATCTGTATCATGGCGTCTCTGGCACCATTTCTATAGCCTTTGTGGGACACTCGTTGGCGCATATGCCACAGCCTTTACAGTAGTCGTAGTCTATTTCGTACTTAACATCGTAGGTCCTACCCCCCACTTTGTAGACCCCCCTCTTTTCTATTATCGTCCCCTCTGGGCAGTAGATCCAACATAATTGACACCTAACACATCTCTCGTCGTGTATTACAGGCCTCAACGTCCTCCATCCCGCTGTTAAATTACGTCTAGTAGAACCTGGCTCCGTCACGGCGGCGCCTATGGGCAGTTGGTTATACTTCGGCAAAGTCATAGCTCTCTAGTCTCTCTATACGCCTCTTGTACAAGCCTTAGGTTGACTTCGTACAACTTGCCGGTGAAGTACTTCCCCAGGGCTTTGGCCACAGAGTCGAGGCTTACGACATGTGTGGCTTTCACCACGGCGCCTATAAGCGCCGTGTTTACTATAGGCCTCCCTAAGATTTTCATAGACAGAGAAGTGGCGTCTACATAATAAGTCTTTAAATGCGTCTTATAGAGGCCGTTTATGACTAAGACTGTGGTCTCTTTAGAGCCGTCTAGTAGATTCTCTGCTTTGAATAGAGACTGGTCCGCCACTACTATTACATCAGGCCTCATTATAGGCTCTCTAATATATATCGGGCTCTCTGAGATGCGGAGATATGACCTCACAGGAGCGCCTCTACGCTCTGGGCCGAACTCGGGAAACGCCTGGGCGTATCTCCCCTCTATTATAGCAGCCGTGGCTAATACTTGAGCCGCAGTGACTATGCCCTGTCCACCTCTGCCATGGAGCCGAATCTCAAATAGACCCATGTAGTAGATATATCTATTATTATTTAACCTTATCTATCTCGCCACACCGTTAAATAAGTTTTAACAAATTAGTGAAAAATTTTAAATAGATAAAACGACGTGGTGTCATGCGTATATTAATTCCCGTAGACAAAGCCGCCGGGCTAGATTCCCCAGTCTCTGACGAATTTGGCAGAGCTCCATATTTCCTAATCTACGACGGAGGGAGAGTTGAAATTTATCGAAATGAAGAAGTAGTGAAGGGAGTTAGGCATAGGTGGGAGGAGATTCTACAACTCAAACCCGACGTGGTTATAACTAGAGAAATCGGCAGGCCGGCATACCACGCCTTTAGAGGACTTGGCATCTCTATATATTTAGCAGAGGGCAACACTGTGAGAGAAGTAATTGAAAAATTTGAAAAGAGACAACTCAAAGAGTTTCCCCCAGATCTAGTACACGAGCCTAGACACCACTAAACAGTAGCTTATCTAAACTCTCTTTGTATTTTATCCACCATTCGTAATAGTCGTCGTAGTCTATAAACCTCCAATCCTTTGCCCCAAGCTCTGCGGCTAGTGTAGACACGATGTCTCTAGTCCTCTTACTCTCCCAAGGCATAGGCTCCGCCCCCGCTAGTTTTGAATAATAAGCAATGGCTCTGTATATATCCGCCGTGGGCATCTCCAGCCCCACTAGTTGGTATAGATCTTTCAACACCGGCTCTGCCCAGCCTCTGTGGAATCTACAAATCCCGGCGTTGTCTATAAAGCTCTCCGCCACCGCCCTCTCGTAAGAAGACTTGGCGAACTCTTCTGGAGACATAAAAGTGGGGTTGTAGTTCGTCCAGTACCTCCCTTGGATATACATAGGCGCCACGAGGCCCGGCGCCCAGTAGAAATTAGGCGTCATATACCCCTCCGAGCCGTATGCGGCGTAGACCGCCAAGTCTCTAAACCTAACCCCCACGGCTCTTACTCGGTCTTGGAATTTTCTCTCTAATTCTCTAGCCGCCTTCCTCACGCCAAGTTCTGCCACTAGCCGCAACACCTCTGTTGAGTTGGCCACAAAGCCCTCGATGAGTTTCAAAGCCAGTCTGGCGTTTTTAATTGAGTCTCTACCTGGGTCAAACGCCGTAGGTTCAAAAGAAGGCACTTCGTCTATGCCCACCTCCTCTGGTTTTAAAAGCCCGTGGTGCACGGCGTCGAAGAGCCACGCCACTACGTGGCCTATCTCAATTGCGTCTAGCCCAAGTCGGTCGATTTTGTCTATTAAAGGCACGGCCTCTTCGAATATATAATTGCCTATGAAGGGCCCCACTGCGTGGAAAGATTCATAGTCTACTTTTTTACCTCTCCAAACTTTTTTACACACCACTGGACATGGCTCGCCGCAGTTGTACCAACTCTTAGACTTTTCAAACACCTCAATTTGGAAAGGCCTCCAGAACATCTCTAGTATAGTATCTGCGTGTTTAATCCGCTCTTCTTTAGACATATATATCGACTTATACCCAAAGAGGGGGAGTAAGTCGCGGTAGTGTGGATAGTTTATCCCAAAGGTCCCCCCCGACTTTATTTTTGAGTCGTAGCGATACTTCACAGTCTTTTCGTTCAAAACTTCGATGTAGGTCTTCCCCATCTTCGACTTAAATATTTGATTCACGGCGTCTGTATCTGCGACTTTTGGATACGGCGGAGTCTTCGGCCCCCCTATCACTAACGCAGCTACGTTGTGGCCTTTGGCCAAGGCGGTGCCCGGGCCTCCCCTCGCCGCAAAGTCCTCAGCCCCTAGTCTAAACTCTCCACTCTTCACATTTACATCTATCGACACTACTGCGCCGTTATATGTAGTATATGCTGCGGGGCCTACGACGAGAGCTCTGGCGTCGTATTTTTCAAAAAACTGGCGGCGTCGTTGAAAAAGTGTTTTAACTGTATCGTACGCATCTCCAGGCTCTATATTTTCAAAAGACACCTTCCCCTCTGCTATAAATATCGCAGTGGGAGCCTCGGCCCTCCCTACGATAGACACGGCTTGACCTCCCATGCCCATTGTCTTATAGGCAGCGCCGCCTAGAGCAGAGACGTGGAGTGTCTTAGTCTGGGGGCTCTTAAAGACAAAAATTAATCTATGGACTCCGTATAGACGCCCCCCTACGAAAGGTCCGTGGCCTATGACAACGGGGACTTGTGGAGACAGTGGGTCCAGCCGCCACGTCTCTAACTCCATGTGTATAGCCACCGCGGCCTCTAAAGGCCCAGTCGCCTTGATCTCTCTCGTATAGCTCTTTTTCTTTTCGACGTCGATGTTGAGTATAATCACGTCACTCTATTTCTATCTCAAATTAAGTCTTTCGCCTATATTGAGTATACTCATTTCACTTAGTAATATTTTAAAACTCTAGAGAAATTAAATACATATGAAGATTAAAGACTTAGTTAGAGATTCTGTAATTACATGTGTCGAAGAGGAGCCTATAGAATGCGCCGTGGCGAAAATGTACGCAGCAAACGTTGGAAGTGTTGTAGTAGTGGACAGATCTGGGAGACCTGTGGGCATCGTCACTGAGAGAGACATAGTCAGATTCTTAGCCCAGGAGATAGATCTAAAGACTCCTTTAGGCCAAGCGGCGAGGAAAAGTTTAATCACCGCGTCGCCTGACGACTCCGTTGTCTCCACAGCTGTCAAAATGATTGAAAACAACATCCGCCACATGCCAGTGGTAGAGGGGGGAAGGCTCGTGGGGATGGTCAGCATAAGAGACGTATTGAGGGCTTTGTTAACCACCGAGGCTTTTCCATAACCCCATCCCCCATGTCTAAAATTTTAGTAGCTAGAGAGGCACTTAAGTTTGTAAAAGACGGCGCTGTCGTGGGGCTAGGCTCGGGGACTACGGCAAGAGAGTTCATAAAGGCGTTGGCGGAGGCAGGGCCGCGGGACTTAGTGATAGTAGCCACTTCTCTAGACAGTGAAATTTATGCACATGAAGTGGGGCTTGGAGATAAACTAAGGCCTATGTGGGCTGTTGATAAAATTGACGTCGCCGTAGACGGCGCCGATGAAGTTACTAAAGACAAGATTTTACTAAAGGGGAGGGGGGGCGCCCTTTTAAGAGAAAAAATTGTAGACTACGCCGCAGAGGTGTTTGTCGTAGTTGTAGAAGAGCACAAAGTAGTAGATAGAATACCCACTAGAAATCCAATTCCCGTGGAGGTCCTCCCGTGGGCGTGGCGCCACGTCGTAAAGTCAATAGAGAGAAAACTAGGCGGCGAGGCCCGGCTTAGATACGGCCAGGGGAAGCTGGGACCTGTGGTGACAGACAACGGTAACTATATAGTGGACTGGGCCCCCCCTGGACCCGTGGGGCCTGAGGCTGAAGATGAGTTAAAACTCATCCCCGGCGTCGTAGAGAGCGGAGTTTTTAGTAAGAGAAGAGACGCGGTGGTTTTAGTGGGGAGGGGAGACGCAGTCTACAGTTTCTAACTCTCTATTGAAATCTCTATATATACGTATATAGTGTTAGAAGTGCTATTCGTCACTAACGTGGCGTAGTGGTTTGCATATATAGACATCTCTAAAAAACCTTTTCTACACCTCAACGGAGTTTTGTCTCTCAGCGTGTAGACACCCGTCAAATAGCCACTGTATGTCATATTGCCGATCAAATAGCCG
>JAWBJM010000084.1:0-6592 GCA_038832545.1 Pyrobaculum sp. | reverse complement strand
GTGAACGCCAGGCTAATTATACCCTTTACCGGCATTATGCTTGGAACAGGAACAATGCTATTGCTACTGAGTTACCCGTATCCGTACGGAGTGGTTTCTGTTGAGACGCTGATTCCTGTTGTTGTAAAAGCTATTTCAAACGGCATTGTTGACTTCTTAATTAAAATTACAAATTCTTCGCGTCCTTCATCCAGTAGCTTCAGTAGCTTGGATACCGGGTTATCTTGACAACCTAGCTCTTTGCTTAAATCAATTTCTTTCATTTGTTGACTACCATCATCAATTTAGTTGTTTTCATGGATTATTAAATATAAGTAAAGTAGATATTGTTATATTTTTTAATTCTTCTAGTTGCAATGATATCTGTTCCGCATATATTTTTAATAATTACATCACCGATCTCTACTGGTGCCTCAACTTCGATTTTTGCAAGCGCCTCCATTATTTGCCAAATACAGTTCTTTGGAACAGGGTTACGAGTAACCACGGAGACTGTTGGTAAATCTCCTCCTTTTACCTTTACAACGCTCATTACGTAACGTAGGGGATTTGATATTTCATTTTTAGCGAATTCCACGCCCCGTGGACATAAGTTTCCTTCAACTTTTACAACTTTATTATCTTGTACTGTTACTTTTAGCGTGCAACTAGCTGGGCAAATTATACAAACCAACTCTTCTTCTCTACTCATCTAGGTTTCACCTCGAGAGTGATCTTATTAATATCTGCTCCGATTTTACTAAACATATCTTTTCGTAGTTTTAATCTGATCATTTCAGCTGGTCTAACACCATAGTTAAATAATCTGAAACCTAGTTCTGGTATTTCAACATATACGTTTTTCTCAGGATTAGATACTCTGGCGTACACTATTACGTCCTTCTCTCCACTGATTAGCTGCGGGACAACGAGTCTTACGTTTCTACCTTTTTCAACAATTTTCCAGTTCTTAGTTGGAATACCATTATTTTCAACGAAGATCTTAGCTCCTTCAGCTGCAAGCTCACCCTGCTCAACGGCGTAGTCAACTAAGTCGTTTATGACTAACGCGTTACCGGCTACAAATACTCCCGGTATGTTAGTCTCCAGGTAATCGTTCACCACGGGTCCACCTGTAGCGGGGTCTATGTGCAAACCAAGTTTCTCGAGGACATTGAGATATGGACGTAGACCTACTGATAGCACAACGGTATCACAGGATATCTCGAATTCTGTGCCTGGTATTGGCTTGAAGTTTTCATCGACTTTAACAACTAAGACTTTTTCAACTCTCTTCTTACCTATTACTTTCACTACTGTATGTCCCAGTAGTAGTGGTATATTGAAATCTCTTAAGCACTGCATAACATTTCTCATTAATCCTCCAGGATATGGGAGTATCTCTACTACTGCTTTTACTTTGGCGCCTTCTAATGCGAATCTTCTAGCCATTATTAACCCAACATCTCCCGACCCTATGATCACTATTTCCCTCCCGGGCAGTATTCCATAGATATCCATGAGCGTTTGAGCTTCCCCTGCTGTATATATTCCATCTGGTCTATCTCCAACCACTCCAATTTCATAAATATGTCTTTCCCTAGCTCCCGTCGTATATATTATTGTCTTAGTTAGAATCCTCATTACACCCTGTGGTGTGATAACATTTACTATTTTCTTATTGTAGTCTAAGTACTCAATGCTGTGAACATGTGCTTTCAGCATATATTCAACTTTCAGTTTCTCTAGTTTATCCAATAGTCTCGTTATGAATTGTGTCCCTGTTAAGTCCTCCTTGAAGTAGTGTAAACCGAAACCGGGATGAACACATTGTAACGGTATTCCGCCTAGTAGATCTCTATTCTCTATCAAGATGGTTTTCAAGCCGAGTTCGGTTGCTTTTATTGCCGCGGCAATACCAGCTGGTCCTCCACCAATTACCACTGTATCATATTCAAGAATTCTCATTAATTCTCACCTCGATTTCTCAACCCATAGAACTTTTATATCTCCTATACCATACCTAGTTCTTTTTACAACTACATCATGGTATGGTATTCCCAGTTTTTCTGATACTATTTTAGCTATTCTCCATCTACAGAATGAACCTTGGCACATTCCGAAACCAGCGTAAGTCCTGAATTTTAATCCATCAAGAGTTATCGTCTTAATACCAGTTTTGATCATTCTATCAATTGCTTCCAGGATCTCCGCTTTCGACACTGTTTTACAATAACACACTATTTCACCATAGTTTGGATTTTTCCTGATTAATTCATCTATTTCGCTGAGCGATCTATTGTTCACTCTCGTGATATCGCGTCTATACGGGTTCCAATTGTTCTTCCTTACTAATCTTATGTCGTAAGTCTCCGATATTAATTTAACCACGTATTCAGCTATGGCAGGTGCGGAAGTGAATCCTGGCGATCTTATTCCCGCAACGTTTACGAATCCCCACGGGTCACCATATGCTTTGATAAGCCAATGCCCACCTGGAGGCTCTGGTCTTAGACCCGCGAAGGTCCTTATGAGCTTTGATCTAGGGGGCATTTCCTTTAGCAGCTTAGTTGCCTCCTGGTAGACATAGTCAAGCCCCTTTGTTGTTGTTGAAACATCGTCTTTTGCCTCACGGGGCAAGTCTTCAGCGGTTGGACCTATTAAAACATTTCCATGAACAGTCGTTATAGCATAAACTCCTTTTGTTATTGGTGTTGGAGTAGTGTGAAGTATTCTTGTGGGTTTGACTTCGATGTTTTCATCGAACAATAAGTATTCTCCTTTGCGAGGCCTAATGTAGAAGTCTAATTCTACTCCGGCTGAGTGAGTAATTTTATCTGCATACAGGCCTGCAGCATTGATCACTATATCTGCTTCAATGAAGCCTCTATTAGTTTCCACACCTTTTACTCTCCCATCGCTGACCTTAACTCCTAGAGCCTCTGTTTCAGTCAATAATTTAACTCCATTTTCAACAGCGTTCTCTACAACAGCTATAACTGCTTCAAAAGGTGAGATCAAACCTCCTGTAGGAGCCCAAACAGCTCCTTTTGCTTCCTTTCCAATATTGGGTTCTAAAACCCTTAATTCTTTTTCATATACTATCCTAACTCCCGGTACATTATTTAACTGCGCTAATTTAACATATTCTTTAGCGCGTTTTTCCTCGTCTTCATTAGTGAAAACCATTAATTCACCTGGCCACCTCACAGGTATTTCCAGCTCCTTAGCCCACGTTCTCCACATTTGATTACCTTTAACACATAGCTCTGCTCTCAGTGGGTGCACGTTTGGATCCTCCTCGTGACCTGGGTGAATAATCGATGTGTTAGCTTTACTCGCACCCCATCCAACATCTGGTTCTTTTTCAATGAGTGTTATATCGAAGTTCTCGTACATGCTCAGTACTCTTGCAATCGAGGAACCAACTATTCCTGCACCAATAACTACGACTTTTAACTTATTGCTCATTAAAATCTACCATGCGGAGTGCCTCAATACGAAGAAAAATAAAGGAGCTGCAGAGTAAAAAAGCTTAGTATCCGTATGCCCAGGGTACCTCTTTAGCCCAGCCAAGTGCTCTTTTAACAGCTGCTTTCCAACCAGCGTATAGTTTCTCTCTTGTATCTGGATCCATCTTGGGTATGAATTCTTTTTCGAGTTTCCAGTTCTTTCTTATTTCATCGAGATCCTTCCAGAATCCAACAGCTAATCCAGCTAAGTACGCTGCACCAAGTGACGTTGTTTCGAAGACAACTGGTCTAACTACTTTTACTCCCAGTATATCAGCCTGGAACTGCATTAAGAAATCGCTTTTAGCAGCTCCACCATCAGCTTTCAACACGGTTATTTCTCTGCCTGTGTCTGCTTTCATTGCTTCAATAACATCTCTTGTTAAATACGCTATGGCTTCGAGAGTTGCTCTAGCTATATGCTTTCTCTCTGTACCACGTGTAATGCCAATTATTAGTCCTCTAGCGTAATGGTCCCAGTATGGTGCACCTAGACCTACGAATGCTGGTACTAAGTATACTCCGCCCGTGTCAGAAGCTGCCTCGGCAAGTGGGTTGACTTCAGCTGAAACCTCAATAATCTTTAATCCATCTCTTAGCCACTGAATAGCTGCTCCGGTGATGAAAATACTTCCCTCTAATGCATATACTGCTTTCTTTGGTTCAAGGGCGTAGTATACTGTTGTTAACAAATTGTACTTGGATGGAACAGCTCTTTCACCTGTGTTCAATAAGATGAAGTTACCTGTTCCATAGGTGCATTTAACATCTCCAACATCAAATCCTACCTGGCCGAATAATGCAGCCTGTTGGTCTCCTGCATCACCTGCAACCGGGATGCTTACGCCTCCCATCAACTTCTGTACTTCGGGACCCGTGTACCCGTAGATTGCTTTATCGCTTGAGGGCCTTGGTAGTGGCAGTATTTCTCTGGGTATTTTACCTTGTATTTCCAGTAATTCATCATCCCAATCCAATTTATGAATGTTAAATATCATTGTTCTAGATGCATTAGAGTAATCTACAACGTGCGCACCATAACGCTCAGGAGTTAAAACATCCTTTGACCCCCGTGTTAAATTCCAAATAACCCATGTATCTATTGTTCCAAACAATAATTCTCCCTTCTTAGCTCTCTCCCTTACATCTGGTACATTGTCAAGTATCCACCATATCTTGGTACTCGAGAAGTAGCAATCTGGAACTAAACCCGTTTTCTCCTGTATGGTCTTGAAGTAGTGTTCACGTAGGTAATCAATTTCCTTAGCTGTTCTCCTATCCTGCCAGACTATTGCATTATAGACTGGTTTACCGGTCTTAGGGTCCCATATAACTGTTGTTTCTCTTTGATTAGTAACACCAATTGCAGCTATTTCGCGGGGGTCAATTTTTGTCTTCTCCAATACATCCTTGATACATTGCTTCGTTTTCTCCCAGATCTCCAGAGGATCATGTTCAACCCACCCGGGTCTTGGATATATTTGTCTGTGTTCGTAATAGGCCCACCCACCTTTAACAGGCAAGCCATCATAGGTGAATAACATTGCTCTCGTTCCAGTAGTGCCTTGATCTATAGCCAGAACGTATTTCTTTTCAACCAAGACAAATCCCCCATTTAACTATATGAGGGGGGATTTATATTTTTGCTTCGGAAAAACATTTGAATCTATAAGTTTAAAAAAAATTATATAAAAATAAAATCATATATAAAAAATAGCGATTGTATATAGGGTGTTTTACTTAACATTATAAAACCGCTAGTGCTACAAATGCGCCTAGTAGCCCACCAATTATTGGTCCAATTATTGGAACTGTTAATCCATAACTCCAATCGGAGCTTCCCTTACCGGGTATTGGTAGAATTGCGTGTGCTAGTCTGGGACCTAAGTCTCTAGCCGGGTTAATAGCATAGCCGGTTGGTCCACCGAGGCTTAAACCTATTGAGAAAACTAATAGGCCCACAAGTACGGGGACTAACCAAGCTGGTGGCTTAATAGCGTTAATTATGGTCATTACTCCAAATACAAGCATGAACGTACCGATGATCTCTGTTAACATATTTAACCCTAGGTTTCTGATCTGAGGAATAGTTGAAAATACTCCCAGCTTGGAAGTCGGATCTTTTGTTTCCACGAAGTGGCTATAGTAAGCTAAGAAAACCAACACTGCTCCTACAAATGCTCCAAGTATTTCAGCTATAATGCAACCAACAACCTCAGCTGCTGAGAGAGGGACTTGGCCTGCAGCTACAAGAGCTATTGCTACTGCGGGATTAATGAACGCATATGGACTACCAGCCAATATTGCTGCACCAACACCAAATACAACTGCCATTCCCCAACCTGCTGTTATTACAATCCAGCCTCCTCCATGTCCTTTATTTTTCTCAAGGACAACGTTGGCGACAACACCGTCGCCAAGTAGGATTAGGATCATGGTTCCAATGAATTCCCCTAGATATAGGTTGCCCATTCTAACAACCTCCTGTAATTTTAATATACTATGCGGAGGTGATATATATACTTTTCAAGAATAAAGAACACTACCTCCTCATAATTCATGTTTATTAAAAATACATTAAAAATCTCCGCGACTATAAACGCAAAGTACTGCAAACAAAAATATTTCAATTAACTTGCACTACAAGAGTATACTATAGAATTTAATACTCAACAAAGCACCATCAATGATGCTAAGCGGATCTAAAGAAGAAATACTCCTAGTTATTTAAGGTTTTAACTAACATAAGATCTCCTGCTACTTTAAATCAGAAATCACAATAGATAATGCCGCCGCCGGGATTCGAACCCGGGTCACGGGCTCGAAAGGCCCGCATACTTGACCGGGCTATACTACGGCGGCATCCCATAAGAATTAGCTATATTCGGAATGGTGTTCGTAACGTTTGCAGCTCCGAACGTACCAGCTACTCTAAGTGAAGTTTCACTACCGGAGCATCGAGGCACTATCTTCAGTATATTCAACATCACGGATAACATCGGCTCAGCCATAGGTCCCACTCTCGCAGCATTATTCATATCGTACTACCAGCTACAAGGCTACAGCAGGGCTCTCAGCATGTACTGGGGTTTAGTAACTAT
>JAWBJM010000083.1:0-6716 GCA_038832545.1 Pyrobaculum sp. | reverse complement strand
ATATGAAAAATCAATAGTAAAGTTAAAGGAAATATTAGGAGATGACAATTATGGGAAGATAGCGACGTATCTGCATTTATATACGGGTAAAGCAGAATCAGTTAAACCGATAGCGAAGCACATAACGGTATACTGGGTCGGGAGAGCTGAGGATAGGATTATACTGAGGACTGAGGGTGAGGACGATATAATCCTAAGCAAGGTGAAGAACAATGCTGTTCCAACCATTATATTCAGAAAGCTTAAGGCTGTCTATCTGAGACTTTTCATGCAAATTCTTAGGAAACACTGGGAACTCTACAGAACTGAGATCAGGAATATCTTGGGCGACCAAAACTACGATTTCTTAGCATCTTGTTCATTATCGCCAGGTATAGCGGGTGAAGGAAAAGGAGCGTTGCATGGAAGATGCATGAAATGTCCAGCAGACGTATTAATGGGTGGAACTAGTGCCTCAGTTAATTACAACCTTGCCAGTAGGTTTGTAGGAGATTCTGCATATGCATTGACTGCGAGTTATGAAAGAAGAACTGGCAATGCTGTAGACGAAGTAACATACACTACTATTATGCTGAGAGAAGGTCAAACATCAGAGGAGATTAGAACAGGAGCTTTATTCGCTGAGACGTTAGTAGAACCCGGTACACTCTTTGTAGGCAAAACGGTGTTGTTCATGCCCTCTCCCATTGAACTACTCTACGTGTTATGGCTATTGACTAGTACAATAAGAGTTGGTGCGAGAACATCCATATGGGGCACTCTTAAGGTGACACCGATCGCGTTATTAGCCGACCTATGTGAAATAGGTTCTTCCTATGAAGCTGCTGAGAGATTGTACGGAGAGGGGGTAGAGGAGAAAGCGCGGGAAATGCTTCTAGAATATGTGAAAAACATATCTCGCGCTGCGGGTTCGCACACTATAGAGATAACGAGTGAAACTTTAGATGAATTGAGAAAAATTGATCCACTAGATGTAAATCTAGTGGTAGAGTTATGGTTGAACGCTAAGAACTATATAAATGCGGTGAAGGATTACCTCAGATTAAAGTAACAGCTAACTGTAGCTAATCCGTCTCAGAGGATTAGATAATGTCTAAAATATATATCTGTGTTTTGAAGCTATGCGACTATTTAACGTTCTCGTCGACTATTGGTTATGCTAACGTAATGGGTGTTACATACACTGTTTACAAACCTCAACCGTGTCTCCACAATTATCCGTTAATGTATGGTTTTGGAGGTCTGTTATATGCTACGTTAGCGTCGCCACATGTTGAGGTAACACAAATTGACTACTCATTGCTTGACGAAGTAGAGAGGAAACTATATGTGTATCCAGCTAGATTAAGGAAAGTAAACCTCAAGAGGATGTTACTCAACATAAAAGGTGAAGGTGCAGTCGAGGCGGTTCAACCCAAACCAAAGTCAATGTATCCGTGGCATGTAATACACCTTTACTTTGCTCCAGGTTCAATATTTGAGACTGTAGTAATCACTCGGCTCGACACCGTTAAAATACCGAGCACTATCAGGATAGGTGTTAAGAGACAGGGGGTTTTCAGAGTAATATGTGAAGAGGCAAGAGTTGTCGGAAAGGTTTCAGGATTAACCGATCCCGTGAACCTTGGAGACCTAACCAGGTACGGGCTAGCTCCAGACTCCTACATAGTGTTGCTGAACACGAAGACTACTAGAAAAGGAGTTCCCAACTCCAACACCATCGTGAAAGCATACTATAGGGAAAACAAGGTAGCTCTACTTGAGACGGGAGACGGGCTAAGATTTAGGGTGCCTCTCATTGATGTACACTATTGAAGTAAAACCCTTATGTGTAGAGCTCGGATGCATTAAGATAGTGGGCAAAGAGGAGTTCATATTACGGAGGTTTCAGGAAAATATAATCGATTTTTTTAAAGATACTCGTTCCTATCTCTTTCTTTCAGCACCTACTGGTTCGGGTAAAACATTTACCCTTCTTGCACCCCTGCTTTCAAACATTCTATATGGAACTAAATATGATGGAGCTCTAGGAATATATCCTACGAAACCATTAACAGTAGATCAGCTTGAATCTCTGAAATCCATACTCGGAAAACTCGGCGATACTGAAACCGATGAGCACCATGTAACTATTTACGAACTTGATATCGAGGTATTTAAAGGTAATGAGAAAGTCAATCGCTATAGGGGCAAGATAGGGCTTGTGCTGCTCACACGGGATAATATAGAGAAGCTGAGAGGATCTCTAGCCATGGAGTCCGGGCGAAGTGTTCTAGACGCTATACGTAAAGTGTTGTTAACAGAAAACGTTGATTATTTAATAACATTTGCTGTCCCGGAGTATCCTTATCTCATGCTATCCCACATGTATAGAAGCCATCACGACTTAGCCAAGATACTGGACATCGCATCATCAAGAGAGTTTGTTTACAGAGCTGTCTCGAAAATGTTATCGCTGATGAACGACGAAGACAAGCTCAGAAGTTATAGCGAGTATATAATTAGACACGTTAAACTACTTGTCGGAGAAAGAGGTGCTGAACGTGAACTTGCAGATATATCTTCTGCTTTACTACCATCCGTTCTCTTCTTCGACGAGTTCCACACGTGGAGCTTTTACGAACTACCGACAGCCATAGCACTGGTTCTTCTCCATAGATTGGTGTCTTTGACTTCGACTAGGAGGGAAATGTACAGAGTGGTGTTCTCATCTGCAACACCTAATCAACAGGTTCTCTACGTAATAAAGAAGATTGCAGGTGAATCCTCCATGGAGAAGATTGTAGTAGAGCCCGTGGACTGCGACAGTGGATCCGTAGTCAAGGTCAAGGGTAAAACTACGGTGGAGTTATACCCGGTTAAAACCAGGCTAACAGGTCCAATTACGTGGTTTGAAACAGACAGTCATCTGCCTCAGGTAGTGGACGTTAAAGCATCAGAAATAGAGAATTACAAGAGAGTGATCGTGCTCGGCAGGCGTATCTGGTCCGTAGTGGAAGCTGCGAAGGAATTTCACAAGAGAACCGGAAAGACTCCAGTTGTGGTGACAGGCGTGGCGCCGCCATTAGACTTCCACGGGAGAGACGCGCTGGTGGAGAGGAAGACGAATGGAGAGCTCTACGTATTTGGCAATTACGCAGTTGAGCTCGGGGTAGACCTTCAGAACATATACTACAGCATAGTGATTGCATCGAACCTTGGAGAATTAGTTCAGAGAATGGGGAGAAGTGGAAGAGGCGGTGTTGATTCGAAGATCGTAGTGCCGGTTCCAAATGCTTACTTAAGTGAGATCGTCAAAAAGCTACGTGGGAAAAACACTATTAGTTATAGTGAGCTTATAGAGTTTTTTTCATGGATAATGCCCTACGAACATATAGTGAAGGCGTTAGGCAATAAGACTGCAATGGCTTGGAACATCAATAAGCTTAGAGCGTATCTTCCCCTGGCTACTCATGTTCTAGTGTTGCTTCTGAGGTACAGGGATAAACCAATGGACCTGAAGCCCGTTCTTCAGGACTTCGTGAACATGGCAGGAATGCTCGGGATCGACGATAAGTTCTTCTCGTGGCTCAGTAATAAGGTCTCGAGAAATCGGGAAGTACTGGTAGAGCTGGCGTCGTTCAGGCTCTCACCTAGCGTTCCCTATGCACGCTATGGTAATAAAGAACAAGTTGACGGCGAAGCTAACCCTATCACGTTATTTTCAAACTACGACGTTGATCTTGATGGCACGGGAAAATTCAGAGTTATAATCAAAGAACCTATGCAGAAGGCGGTGAGAGACGTTGCTGTGATAGAGATGATCCATCCTCCTACCAACAGTTTATTGTCAAGCCTTAACGACGCTGTTATACCTTTCAGGCTACTACTTGACATCCTCATAAAATCTAGAAAGTCCTCCAAAAGATCTAGATTGTTGAGCGATCCATTAATCAAGGTTCTGGAGGCGATGAACGTACCTATCTATTTCATCTATGCTCGCGAAAACACCGTAGATACGAACAGGATTCGCCTACTGGAAATTCTGCATGTGTATGGTCTGGCGTTAGCGCTAAAGTGTAGCGGTGAAGCATATGCATACATGCTGTTGCTTTGAGGATGATACACGTGTTCCTGGTGGTAACGTATGACATCAGAGATGAGAAAACGAGAGGAAAAGTCAGGCGTTTACTTAGAAAGTATTCGTTCACCATGCTCACGTACTCAGTTTACATCGGTAGAGGATCCAGAGCACTTGCAGAAAGGATCTCTTCGCGAATCTCTAGATTACTTGGCAAGGTGGATAGAGCAACAGTTATCCTCCTCAACGACTTTCAGTACGAGGTTCTCATGGAGATTACCAAGGGGAATATATCCATACGTGGTGAGAAAATGCCTGTCATCGTCTTCTATGGAGTGTGTAGAGCTGGAGTTACCGATGAAAATTCTAGACGACCTAGCGATATGCAGAATGAGAGCAAAGTTGAGGGCAGAAGCGGTTCTACAAACGGGGCTCACTCAAGCTGAGGCTCATGGAAAGAATATGTGGAGTAAGCTACGGGAGCGCTTTAAAAATCTAGTTGAAAGTAGCATAAGAGTAGTGGGTGGGGTTGTCCTATCCTCATATCTAGAGAAGGATGTTTTCCTTACAGTTACTTCTAGTAGGGAAACGAAAACATGGAATATTATATTCAGGGGTAGGGTAGATTTTGCAGCAATAGTTAACCTCAAGGACTCGATCTTTACAATGCTTGTAGAGGTCACAGAGTATAGGGATGCACCCGTGGTGACTAAGAATCGTCTCCAGGCATACTCTTCCGCCTTATACGGAGAGCTAGGATTTCCAGTAGTGCCAGTATTGATTATACTGGGAGAGCATGAGATGATAAAAGACGTGCAGGTGTTAAAGAAGAACAAGGTCTTAGTCCCAGGTATTGAGTTGAGAAGAATCGTTAATAGATTAATAAGAACGTTAACGAGTGAAGAAGTGTTCAAAGTATCGAGTAGAGACTTATGCGTATCATGTGATCCTTCAATAAGAAGGTTGTGTCCATATCAGCACTGAGTGATAGATATGACAATACTCGTTATTGAAGGAACAGCGAAGATATATAGGAGGGAAGGGAACATTGCTGTGTCTGACAAAGAGGGTAACAACATGGAGGTATCCATTCCAGACCTAGAAATGGTTGTTGTTGTGGGCGAGAGAGTGCTGGTGACGTCGTCAGCATTGATTACTCTTCTCTCGAATGGAATTCCCGTAGTCTTTCTTTCAGGTAAGCTAGATACTTATGGTGTGCTATATGATGTTATTCAAATTGGAACGGTTAACATACGTGATGTACAGTACAGATGTTTCTCTGACGAATCCTGTAAAACGAAGTATGCGAAGCCACTTATATATTCGAAAATCAGGGGGCTTTACAATGTGTTGAGATACGAATACAAGTACTACAGGAACTTGATGTGGAATTACGAGGATACTAAGATAAGGATTATGGAAGTTATGGATTCTATTGAGGAATCAAATGACCTGGAGGAGCTTAGAAAACTCGAGGCAATAGGCTCCAAATATTTTTGGAGTGTTGCCATAAACCTGATACCATCAGAATATGGATTTACAGGTAGAGAGCCACGTAAAGGAGATGTAATAAACTCCTCAATAGATTTTCTCTACGCTATTCTCTATGGAGTTGTAACTAAAGCAATAGTTACTACTGGATTAGACCCGTTTTATGGGATAATTCATGTGTTAAGAAGTGGTCGATTATCACTTACATACGACTTGTCGGAAATGCTCAAACCACTAGCTATACATTCTATCATTCAGGCAAGTAGAAAGGGAAGGCTTCGAACACTTAGAGGTTCAAGAATGTTGACTTCTAGAACGATAGAAATACTAATTAAACACCTATATAGTCGGCTATCGCGTGAATCCGAGAAACTATATAATAGGAAATCAATATGGATACTACCCATAAGAGAAGTAGCAAGATTTAAAGACTCTATACTAAAACGATTCAACTATGAGGCATACATCTACGACCCAACATCCGGCACCTCATGATGTTTTATGATTTTCCGGAACTTATGTGGAATATTTAAAAACCTCTTCAAGCAAAATACAATTACAGGAAGCAATCAAAAAAGACTGAAAGATCAGTGTAAACGGAGGTGCAACCAACATGACTATGAGCCAAATTATCCGTGTGAAGCAATCAAAAAAGACTGAAAGGTTATTAATAGTGCTATTGGTACAGCAAACGTTATTATTCCTAAAAACAGGAAGCAATCAAAAAAGACTGAAAGCGTTTTTCTTAACTAGGAGTAGAAGCTCTACTGTAAACCCCCGTATTTTGGCGAAGCAATCAAAAAAGACTGAAAGTTCTTATCGCAAGATTCCCTACAGAAGTTAGTAAGATAATACTCCCGAAGCAATCAAAAAAGACTGAAAGTTTTAAGTATTCTCTTGCCTACGTCCGTGTTGAATAGTGCGAACATGTTTGCAAGCGAAGCAATCAAAAAAGACTGAAAGACCCTAGACAGATTTCGGAAGACGAGTATCCAAAGATCATTAAAGAAGTCTATTGAAGCAATCAAAAAAGACTGAAAGTAGATACGGTAACGTTACCGAGTTACCTCCAAGTTCTTCATTAAACAGAGATGAAGCAATCAAAAAAGACTGAAAGTTGAATCTAAAATAGTTGATGTATTAGGCGGGGATCCACAAAGTAAAG
>JAWBJM010000082.1:0-6767 GCA_038832545.1 Pyrobaculum sp. | reverse complement strand
GAGAAGGCCGTTAAGAGAGCGGACGTAGTTTACATCCCCCGGTTCTCCTACCCCGTCATACCCGTAGCTAAGAAGCTAGGCAAGAAGGTCATAGTGCATCTCCACGATTACCAACCTGTATCGTACACGTCTGTAATCCTATCCTCAGAAGTCGAAAGACCTATGAGAGACCTCAAGAGGACTTTTATGCTCGAGTACGCATCTAAACCCCTTCCTGTAGCTCTTGCCTCAACTCTAGCCACCCCTCTGACGAAGCTCATCAGAAGGTGGGTTGGCGCGGCTGATAATGTTGTATGTGTCTCACGAAGACATGAAGAGGTGCTGCTAAAGTTGGCACCAGAGTACAAAGGAAAAACTACAGTCATATACAATCCACTACCGGAATTACCGAGTACAAAGAAAAATCTCTCAGAGAAGCCGGTGTTAGTCTACAGTGGAGGGGATAGCTACGTAAAGGGTTTTCATACGCTACTCGAGGCATTAAGGCTTCTAGGGAAAAGGGGGCAAACGAGCTTCAAGTTGGTGTTAACTAACAGGTATAGCCAAAAATCTATAGAAGTTATAGAATTCTTGAAAAAAAGATATAACCTTGACATACAAATTCTTGGACGCATAAAATATGAGGAAGTAGTAAAGTTGCACTCGCAGGCATGGGCATTACTGTTTCCATCTCTGTGGGAGGAGCCATTACCCTACGTGGTAGTAGAATCCATGATTATGGGCACGATACCTATATCCTCTAAGCTAGGAGGTATTCCAGAACTCATAAAAGGAACTTTAGTTGAAAAAATAACGTTTCCGCCGGGCAATTATCACATGCTTGCAGACCGTGTAGAAACCTTGCTCTCAATGAGTAGGGAGATATTATACAGCTTTGGAAGCGAGTTGCGAGAATTCATCTTAGGGAGGCTTAATGACAAAGGGGTATTGAAATCCTTTATGCGATTATTAAGTTGAGAATTGCTAGAGCTTGTATGCAAGAGAAGGCAGAAATCGCCCTAATAGTGAATTAAAAAAAGAGAGGAGGTTTAAAGTGTATGGATAACTTCTGTAAATCCATAACCAAGTATATTATTGGATACTTATACACTGAGTATTTGTATAGGCTAAGGTTAAAAGGTCTCATAGGAATTATTGGTAGTGTTAGCTTCAATGACTATGTTAATTTGCGCAATGGTAGCAACAATACTCCAGGTGACTTAGACTTAGTTGTTTTACTGACACCAAGAAGTTACGTGAAATATCTAATATTGCAAGCTTTACAGAGAAGCACACTCACATTGCCCTTAAAAATAAACATAAAAGAGTTCAAGGTATCAATCTCTTATGAGAGCATCCCTATATTATGGCTTACCGGGACAATAAATTACATAAATCTCTTTGAGCTGAAAATCGTTTCACCAGTAACACTATTACCAGTGAAAAGCTTAGCATCACACGTAACACAGGTACCGCTAACGAACGCTTTCGAACTCTTCATCAGTAGTTTGGCGGATCTTATATGTGTTTGTAATGAGAGGGGAAGGAACCGGTGCAGCGAGTTGCTAGCAAAAAGGCTGAAGTTTCTGGGATACGTTTACTGCCTGGTGAACCATTTCGACCTTTTGAGCACGTATCGAAATAGGATTATGTGCTTAGAATTACTGATGTCTCAATTAAAAAGCAATAGCTCTGTTAATGCAAGTAGCTTTAGTTATGATGCGCTCGACTCGATAGTTGGCTTCTTCACTAGAGTATTTGCTGTATATACTTTAAGGTTAAAGATAGCTGAGGTACCTAACAGCGCACTCGTTTCAAGTGCGATCGTTGATAACTACTTTAACATCCTTCAGTTAAAGAAAAAGGGAAGGTTCTTTAAATTGTTGACCAGCTTATTTAAGCACATCTTACGGCGCTCGGCAGAAAGTCTGACCGACTTAAGATTTCACATTAAGTATGGATTCGGCCTCCCGGACTTCTTAAGGCTCGCGGTACTGATTATCGCTGATAAAATTGTGAGGAAAGAAAACGTCAGCGAAAATACGATTTCAAGTCTTTGTTATATGTGGGAAAAGGTGATGGCATAGACTACAAGATCAGTTGTGCTGTAAAGACGTTATGACGTCCATGGAAAAGTTCGATAAACTAATTCTCTTCGTATATATAGATGCCTTAGACTTTAGTAAGCTAAATTTGCTATTAAGGAAGACGTCTTTTCTAAGGGTTGTAGACACGATGTTACCACTTAACAATATCCCTGGTTACTCTTTCGGTATACAATCAACGTTGCTAACGGGCAGGCTTCCCCAAGAACATAAACACTGGATGCCTTACATCTACTTGGGGGAGGAGACAGAAGGGAGGAAGAATCATATGGAGAGGATCAAAAAGGCTCTTACGCCTATAAAACTATTATTACCACTGAAATTCAGGTTTAATAGTAAAGTGGTAGAACTATTGTTTACGCAAAGCAATAACGTTATTCATCGCATTATCATCGGAAGGAAGGCTTTATTATCTTCGATACCTCTTGAGTGGTTTGATAAAATATATGTGTACCCATACTACTATATGAATGAGTTACCCTTCTTCAAGATATTTGAAGAAGAGATCAAAAAAGAAGGTTGTCAAGTATATTATTTAGGCCATAGCCTAAGCAACTGCGTTGAAGAATTAGCCAGTACCGTTTTAAAGTCTTATAGAAGAAGGCATGAGAAGGTTCTGTTATTTCTCTATATAGATGACCTTGATCGTGTGGGCCACAGATATGGAACATTTACAAGCTACTACTTAAACACAATGTTATGCATAGATGCATTCCTACATAAGGTTTTCAAGACGTGTGAAAGAATTTCTAAAGATCTTATCCTTTTAGCGTTCAGTGATCACGGCATATGCGATACAGCCGGTAAGATCGATTTAGTTAGGATTCTAAAGCGCATCATAGAGCATGTCGAATTTGCTGTGATAGACGCGACACTAGCATTCGTGTGGCTTAAAGAAGGTTCACGCGTAGATAACATGGTATCCTATTTAAAGCTGCAACTTCGCGATCAAGCTATAATATTCACGCCTCTATATAACAAACGTGATCTCGAAAGATACGGTGTTTATTTCAACAATAGGGAGTACGGAGACATAATAATACAACTAAGGCCCTGCAGAATTTTTTATCCAAACTTTTACTCATCATTATGGTGGCTGAAGGCGTTACACGGCTTCTGGCCGACCGAAGAGGTCCAAAAAAGCTTTTTAGCAGTACGAAGCTCAGCGGCTTACAGCGACCTTTTCCGCAACCTTAGGAGCGTAGCTGATATACGTGATGTACTGATTAGACTTGTCAAGTAATGTCAGGGTAAAGGTGCGGTTATGAAAATCCGTGTTATTCTCCCTCCTTGGACTGAAGGGGGTTTAAAGACCGTAGTGGAGCATGTAGTTAAAGGACTATCAACAGAGGGGTGCGCTATTGAAGTTATTCAAATAAAGGAATTAAAGCTTGCGAAAGTTTTTTTAAAGGACGCAGAAGCAGCTTATAGATGTCGGTGTTCTGATAAGCTAGACGCTGTCTTATACTTTGGCAGTATCCCATTACCTGGGCATGTGATCTATAGATGCTCGTCCGTCCCCTCGTTTCTTTTCATCCATGGTTATACAAGACATCAGCTTATTACAACTCTTAAGTCGTCTCGATCATTGAGAGCTCGAGTAGGAACTATACCACTGCTTTTAGAGCTAGATTTCTCGCGGATATTTAAGACCGTAAACTTTTACATAGCTCACAGCTGGACTGTTCATGAAATGTGTCGAATTCCTATCTCTCGTCGTATAGTCCTACCGCAATTTATGTTCTATGAGGAAATAGAGGAGTTACATAAATTCGGAAATAAAATACGGGATGAAAATGTTGATTTTAATAAGGATATAAAAATCCTAGCTTACACATCTCATACCTCTTCTCCACGACTCTTATCAACTTATGATCTCATTGCTCTGGGCAGGTTATGCTCAAGACGAGCGCGTAGAAAAATCAAGTTGTTAATAATCGACCCTAACCTAAAGCCTCTCGAAACGAGCATCATCAAAATAGTGAGATTCTTACCGAAAAACGAATTTTTGAAGGAGTTAGCGACCTCGGCCTTATACATAGAAAGATCTATTGACGATGAAATAGGATATGGGAGCCTCGAAGCGTTAGCGCTTGGCACTCCTGTCGCTAAAATAGTACATCCTAGGTATATGAGTAGAATCGATTATTCAGAAAAAGAGTTATTGATAGCAAACTCATTTAAAGAGTTTGTGGAAAAACTAATAAATTACATGAATAATCTAGATGATTTATATTTTGCCTATTCGAGTATGGGATTTAATTTTATTAAAACAAAGAGAATCTGGGATAATGTAAAAATAGGATTAATAAAGTATTTAATGAGAGTTCATGATGGTAAGATTGTTTAGACGTATAATAATTATATTCATAGTGTCTTTTACTATCAGTTATGCATTTTTTAGTTTAATTTCCATGGAAGATAGTAACTTAGCTACAGTTGCAGTTCTATCGTGGTTGGCTATTATCATCTTAGTAAGTGTCTTTTCTGCTCTGCGGACTAAGCAAAATGTTGTTATACCTTATGAGATTCTGTTTGTAATCCTAATACCTATGTTATACACATGGTGCAAATACATATGGTTTTCAAGCATTACTTATGATAATTTCTTTGCTTACACGCGTTTAGAAAGCTACCTGAGAGCATATCAAAGCGCAGGCCGTATCGTAGTTCTGGACGAACACGGAACTTACTATAATTTATATTTACTTTCACATATGCTATCAACCTTATTTAATGAGGATAGAGTACTATATATCAACGTACTTGTGGTTTTGGAATGGATAATAACGATTTTAGCATGGAAAATTTTGTTAAAGTATTACAAAATACACGAAATAGGCACATCGTTTACGATCCTAGCCCTTCTCTCTCCATATATTGCAGGTACAACGATGCGATCCGCAGCAGTACTTCAGATAATACTGTTTATTCTACTAATGAATAAACTAACAGAAGGAATAAAAGAAAAATATATGAATGCGCCTTCCTTATTAATTCTCTTTATTGTATCAACATATATAGCAATGGATGGCGTACCCATAAGACTGATTTCTATTATAACTTTATTGCCTATGTTTTTCCTTATAGTACTTAAGATTAGGCGTTCAGATCTTCAGAAAACAATACTTTTTATTATTATAACAGTGATGCTTCTGATGCTAATAACTACAATATATGACATTTTTTCGATAAAGTATATAATTCGCTATAAAAAGTATGCGTCTACGTTCATAGAGTATGCTCTAAGATTTTTATTTGGCGAGAGGATATTAATTCATGAACCGCTCGGGCTCTCTAAGACTGCCCTACGATTCTCCTATCCTCTTAGTATAGTGCTAACACCAATCAGATTCGCTATAACGTTATCGTATATAATATACATGATGTACATGACGTTCTTAAGTATTAAATGTATTTTTGGAGAAAAGAGCAGCATTATTTTACGCTCTATATCAATCGCTTACTTAATTTTCATTATTTTATCTGGTACCGGTTATATCGCACAATACCTAGCAACGAGACCCTTTGACTATTTCGTAGTACTACAACCTAGATTTCTTCCCTTAGTCTTAGCTCTTTTACATGTTCTGAGTTCTCAAAATCCTGAGGAAAAACCGCTTGCTTGTCCTTCTAAAGCGGTCTCCGCTGCGATCTCAGGGCTTACATTTGTATCTCTAATGGCAGTAATGATGTTGTCGTACTTAAATAACGATACTCTGTCTGCGATTGTCCCGCAGGAAGTATTGTCTCCCTTAAGTCACAGTGGGTATAGTTACGACACTTGCACAACTTTACTGTTCTTACAAAAGTATGGAACAAAAACTTCCATAGTTGTAAATGTTAATAAAAGAACTTTATGTTTTCTATTTTCATACATATCCGAAGGACAGTTATGTACTGAAATGGAGTTTAACAGAGATATAAACATAATCTATGAATCATTGTCTTATGTAATTAGTTTAGATTAAAAACGGCTTTCCAATTCTCTATCGAAGAGTAAGTGTAATTAAAGTCTCTTATCATCATCAAAAATTACTATGCATTACCTTGCATTGCTTTAATGAGGCTACTACCGTGCCGGATCAGAGGTTTATGTAGGTCTTTCCAGTACTACCTACCTTCAGGATAACATAAAGCTTGTTTTAGGTCTTTACTGCAATAACATGCCTAGCTTCAAGGCCTCAAGATACGCGGTCAAGACTTCACTGAAGGTAGACTCGGAGAGTTTCCCACCTAACCTTTAAGGGCATGGATGGCCTGGGTATGCAACAGTTGTCACAGAAGACGGTAGAATGTTCAAAAGCCTCTTCCTCAGTCTTCTACGGCTCCGAGCTTGGTCAGTACTTCTACGGAAAGTCATGCCTTCTATGCTCTACCCATACTGCTGAGCTTGCCGATATCTCGCTCGCTGACCCGTGGACTTACCAGAGGGATATCGGTGCTGGTAAGACTCTCGTCGTTATTCGCACGAAACTGGGGCTTGAGATCCTTAGGGGGGCGGTTGAATCGGGCTACCTAAAGTTCGAGGAGATTCCGGCGCTCTACGCGGTTCAGTACACTACGCTGCTCAAGAAGGCGGTGAAGGTGAGCGCTAGGAGGGGTGTCGTGTACCCGTACGTTATTCCGCCTAGCATCGCCACTGTTCTCCACGAGATTGACTACCTTGTGGGCAGTAGCCTC
>JAWBJM010000081.1:0-7087 GCA_038832545.1 Pyrobaculum sp. | reverse complement strand
GTTGAGTATGCTAAAGGCAGGTACGAAGATAACATAGCGTACGTGCTCTCCTCGTACTATTTCCCCCACTCTCTCTACCTCAACTATGTCTTTTTCATAGGCGTCTTCAGACTTTTTGTAAAACTCTTCCCACCTCTCGCCGTATCTCAACTTAAAGTCTCTCAGTAGTGTGTCTAAACTACCTTTAAACAACGCTCTTTGGTAGCGTGCCTCTACTAATGCCGGATCCACGTCTCTTTATAAAAGGTATATAAATGAAAAAACACAGAGGCGTTTTGTGAAAGGCTTTAAAAAACTCACTCCTATTGAGGAAGCCCAGAGAGTTTTTCTAAACGCCGTTACTCACGTCCCCGGCGTTGGAAAAATACCTATCCAGTCCTCAGTGGGGAGGTTTCTAGCAAAAGACGTAGTGTCCCATGTAGACGTCCCCCCCTTCGACAGAGCCGCCTTTGATGGATACGCCGTCAGGTCGACAGATACAGTAGGCGCGTCGCGTACAAACCCCATGACGTTGAAAATAGTGGGTTGGTCAAAGCCCGGCAAGCCGTATTTAAAACAACTAAACCCCGGAGAGGCTTGTGAAATAGCCACCGGCGCCCCTCTCCCCCCCGGCGCCGATGCAGTTGTGCCATATGAAGAAGCCGCGGCGAGGGGCGACTACGTCGAGATTTACAAAAGTGTGCCTAAGTACTACTACGTTTCTAGAAGAGGAGAAGACGTATCTGCTGGCGAAGTGGTATTGAGAAAAGGGCGGCGTATAAGACCCTGGGATTTAGGAGTGTTGGCCTCTATTGGCGTAAGAGAGATAGAGGTGTATAATATAAACGCAGCGTTGATATCCACAGGAGATGAATTAATTGAACTCGAAGAGGGCGACCCCCCGCCCGGCAAGATTATAAATAGTACACGTCATATCATTACTGCCTTATTGAAAGAATTAGGCGTAGATGTCTATTACTTAGGCATTTTACAAGACGACGTAGACATAATATTTAATACAGTACACGACGCCTTGAAGAAGTATGACTTAGTCATAACCACAGGTGGCGTATCGGTGGGGGAGCCCGACTATGTTATAAAAGCGGTATCTAGACTAGAGCCAGAGGTGTTAATCCATGGAATTGCTGCGAGGCCGGGCAGGCCTAATAGCGCGGCAGTAGTTAAGGGAAAGCCCGTGGTTATGTTGTCTGGATTCCCAGTGGCGTCTATAGTAGGCTTTGAGATTTTTATAAAGCCACTAGTTTTAAAAATGGTTGGGGCACGGCAAGATCCTCTGCCGACTAGAGAAGCCGTATTAACAAGGCGAGTCGCCACTCCTATCAATACTAGAAGTTTTGTTAGAGTACGTGTGTATAAAAAAGGGGGGGTTCTATACGCTGAGCCGTTGGCTGTGACTGGAAGCGGGATATTGTCAACTTTGACAAAAGGCAACGGGCTTTTAATAGTCCCAGAGAATAGAGAGGGCTTTGACGAGGGTGAAAGAGTAGAAGTAATTCTCCTCGACCCGGTGGAGGAGTTAGAGAGCTAATTTAACTTCTCCCGACCATTTATACGTCCTATACCCCCTTGGCAAATTTTTCAACACCGCCTTAGTTAACTGAAGCGCTTTTTCAAATGCGTCTTTTCTCACTACTAAATCGTATTGCTCCCAGCCAATTGGTATAAAGTCGAGGCCGTACGCCTCTGCCGCAAATCTCACGCCTACTCCCACGTCGGCTCTGCCTTGCGCCACCGCCGCCGCCACTGCGGTGTGAGTTCTCACTTCGTGACTGTACCCCCTAATCTTTTTCACTAACTCTTCTATAGAGACGCCAATTTCTCTAGCCAATTTTTCCAACATTATATCTAACAAGGCGCGGGTCCCCGTGCCTCTAGGCCTGTTGACTATAACTACGTCAGATCTCAAAAGATCTTTTACATCTGTAATCCCCTTGGGGTTCCCTCTCTGCACTATAAACCCCTGTTCTCTCTCAAATAGACCGACGACGTATATATCTCTCAAGCCGATTTTTTTTACAATAGAGACGTTGTAGTCTCCCCCCTCTGGGTCGTAAATATGGACACCAGCCACCTCCCCCTCTCCACGTTTTAAAGCCATAAGTCCTCCATATGAGCCGACGTATATCGCCTTCCAATTGTGTCTAGAAATTACTAAATCTATGAGGGGGTCGTGGCTCCCTATAAAATAAAGCTCCGCAGGTCTATATCTCTCAAAGAGATACACCTCCACCTCCTCCCCCTCTGACAGAAACTCTACGTCTTCAGGAATTGTAAAATATCCGTCGGCCTTTGCTAAAACTGAAATCGCGCCGGACTCTGCGTAGAGTGGAAACGCCTTCACGCCGTCTTTAGATTTTATTAAGACAACTGGGTACAACGCCCGCCTTCCCTTTGCCCCCTCTACGCCAAACGCAAGCCTCGCTTTATAAACAGCTGGAGGGTCAGGCTCGACGCATTGAAGTTTCATGAGTAGTGGTCTGACTATACTGTGGAATATCATTAACGCCGACGTGGGGTAGCCCGGGAGTCCAATAACCAATTTATCTTCTACAACTGCGGCTAAGGTCGGCTTACCTGGCCTCACCATTAGGCCGTGGAAAAGAACTGTCCCCAACTCCCCCAATACGCGATAAGTCAAGTCGGCCATCCCCGCCGAGGTGCCGCCGCTGATTAATACCAAGTCTGATATCTCCAACGCCTTTTCAATAGCTTTTCTATACTCTTCGACTATGTCTTTTACAATGCCTAGGAATATAGGAACACCCCCGGCCTCCGCCACCGCCGCCGAAATTGCATAACTATTTACGTCGTATAGTTTACCTAAAGTCAACGCCTCTCCAGGTGGCACTAACTCGTCGCCGGTGGATATGACTGCAACTCGAGGCCTTTTGACTACTTTAACTCTTTTTATGCCCAACGCCGCCAATACCCCGATTTCTCTCGCAGTTAGTCGTGTACATTTTTTCAAAACTACTTCTCCATATGATATATCGGCGCCGGCGCTCATTATATTTTCGCCAGGCGCCACTGACTTGAAAATTTTAACAACGCCGTCTCTCTCTTGTGTATGTTCAACCATTACCACTGCGTCAGCCCCCCTCGGCAATGGAGCGCCAGTGGCTATCTCAAAGGCCTCTCCATATCTAACCTCGCCGCGAGGCCACCCCCCAGCCTCTACACGGCCCACTATACTTAACTCAACAGGAGTTAACTCAGAGGCTCCATAGGTTGACTCAGCCACGACTGCGTAGCCATCTACAGTGGATCTATCAAAAGGAGGCACATCTATCGAGGCCACGATATCCTCCGCCAACACTCTTCCATAGCTCTCCAATATATCGACCTCCTCTTGTGGCAAAGGCTTGACGTATTTATCCAATAATTCTACTGCCTTTTCTAAAGTTACAAGGTGGTGGAAAATTACTCTCTTCATTTCACCACTTCTGACAATTCCCTCTGGAGAGTAGCAGCGGACCCCTCTTCTACGTACTGCGTAATTTTTTCAACTAATGTCTGTGGAAGTTTTTCCAACGCCTCTCCTCTACAGTCTATATATACTAATTTTACAAATATAGAGAATTTATCATTTTTTACATTAGTCTTTACAAATCCAAAAAGCCAATCGTCACCTATTTTTATTTTAAAACTTTTTATTGACCTACGTAGAGAGCCTAGTCTGCCAAGCGCTTTTCTCTTCGCAATTTTTTCCGCCTTAGTCTCATCTACACAAGACACAGTTTAATATACTAATGGTTTATATAAACTGTGAAGAAAGTCCCCGTTTCTGATTTGTGAAGAGTTCACGTACCGGCTGATGGAGAAAAAATTTATAAGTGAATACATAAAGGCGGATATGATTCCCATATTTGACCCAATTGCAATGGGACTCTACATTATTGGATACATATTTATGTTTATTATAGCGGCCACTATCGCCCCCAAAGTGGCCAACGCTGTCTCTGGTAGATTTACTCTATACGGCGCAATGGCTTTAACAGCAATCTTAATAATTCTGACGACGGCCTTTATTATCTATTTAATTGTCATTTACGCCGCGCCGTATTTAACAACCTACGGACTTGGCCTCTTCGGCGGACTTATCTTCTTTATCGTGTTGATGAATTTGATTATGTACTTCCTCTCTCCCTATATGATCAACATGGCCTACGGCGCCCGTCCTGACTCTAGGCTTCAGCAGATTGTAGACGACGTGGCGGCTAGACTCGGGGCGCCGTTTAGACTAAAGGCAGTTATAGTAAACGGGCCCCCAAATGCGTTTGCATATGGCAACTTTTTGACAGGTCGCTACGTAGCAGTTACGAGCTCAATGCTTAGCCTTACAGATAGGAGAGAGCTAGAGGCAGTCATAGGCCACGAAATTGGCCACCACATGCATAGAGACAACGCTGTAATGCTACTCTTTGGCATTTTGCCCTCTATTGTGTACTACCTCGGCGTTATGTCTGTACATATGGCATTAGGCCACTCTAACAACAGAGGCGGGGGGCCCGTCCTATTGGCCATTGGCATCGCAGCAGTGTTAGTTTCTTTCATAATACAGCTTTTAGTATTGGCGTTTAGTAGACTAAGAGAGTACTATGCAGACACTGCCGGCGCCAGAGCCGCCGGCAAAGAAGCTATGCAATTCGCCTTAGCGAAGATACACAAGTACTACTTCGCAAACCCAGAAGACCACCTCATGGTAAAAGACAGCCGCTTCAGAGCTCTGTTTATCTATGCCTTAGTCAACGCAGTGGCTAATCCCTTTGTGACACTTACAAAAAGCGAAGTTGAACAAATCAAACGGTCGAGATATTCGGCATTTATGGAGATTTTCTCCACCCACCCGCCGATACCAAAGAGACTGAGATTTCTAGACCAGTTGTAGTCTTTTTTTCTAAATATTTCTTTTGTCTAAAATACCTGATATTTTTAAGACTTGGGACAGTTGTCTTCTCCATGCCCACTCTCTTTATTAAAGATGGTAGGGTATACATAGCTATAGATGAGGAAATGCTTGATCTTGTAGAAGAGGGGTGGGAGCCAGTGGCTAGATTTAACGCCCTCCCCATAGCTTTAAGAGCCGCGAAGTGGTACGCAGATAGGTTTGAGTATATAATAGAGTGGGGTTAATACAGCGCTAATCCTCTCTTTAAGAATTTCTGTAATATGACGTATAGGACTACCGGCAGCGTGGCGTAAATTAAGCGGCCGCCGCAAATTTATTCCACTGAACTGCGTAGACATTAGACAAGAGTGTATATATCCACTAATGTCCTATTCTCACCTGCAAGAAAGAGACCTAGGGTCTGTCGACCTTTGTTTCTCAGTCTTGTCGTTGAAATAATACCCACAAGCTCCGTGTACCCACGCAGAGATGAAATATGGATTAACTATATAAGATATGCCATATGTACGAGGCGGATTGTGATACTGACACATTATTTTCAAATATATTTACACTCTGGGTCAGTATTAAAGAGGCGAAATTAGAATTCTCATCATCCTAGTTTAGACGTTTAAATATATAAATACTTAGACACATGGCTCTGTTAGTAATTCTTGCGGGCGGTAAGTCTTCTCGCTTTGGTAAAGAAAAATGTACATTTACACACGGCGGGAAGAGAATGATAGAGTATGTAATAGAGGCGGGGCTTGGAGTTGTAGAAGATGTATATATCGCAGCTGGTCAAAACGCACATCTATATGACAGATGGAGAGTATTAGAAGACAGCCCCAGGTTCTCCGGCCCCTTGGCAGGCGTCGACGCCGCAGTGAGCCGCTTCGATAGAGATCTACTCTTCGCCCCTTGCGACGTGCCCTATATAAAGCCTAGAGTTTTTGAAATACTTCTCACCATAGACACACCTGCGTCTGTATGGGTGTTTCCAAACGGCAGAGTTGAATCAACAATTTTTAAAATAAAGCCAAAATTTATAAAAAACATATTAGATTTCTTATCAGTATATAAAAGAAGTAGAATTGATGATATATTTAGATTAATCACTACATATTTTTTATCTATGGAAGAACATAGAGTTGAACCCCAGTGGTTTGTTAATATAAATAGAGAAGAAGACTTCGGCAGAGTTTATAATACATCGCCAAAAGTTTTTTCTAACGATAGATTAATCAGTTGGGAGGAGCCTCCTTTAGCTAGATGGCTTGTAAATAAAGAGGTAGAGGCTCTAGAGAGAGAGTTCTTTAAATATGTAGACTTTGGCTTATTTTCACTAGCTGCACATGTCGCCAAAGATATGTCTCACACAGCTCCTAATTTTAGAGTCTTGGCCGACTTGATATATTCTCTAGTTTCTATAGAGAAGAGTTAAGTAAAAGTTTTTACATACTCAGAAGATAATTGTATGCCATACTACAACTCTTTTTTAAACTAACATACGTATACGTATATGTTCCGGGTATACATAAACCCCAGGGCCGAGAGAGTCTTAGTAACAAGTCTTAAAATTAGAGACAAAGGGTGGGCACTAGTCTCTACACACTCTACTTGGGATAAAGCTTATAGGAAAGCTGTTTATTTAGCAAATAGACTAGACTATATACTGGAGTGGTTTTTAGAAGAACAAATAATAGAGGTCTATAAAAACTAGATGACTAGAGTAGGAGGCGTACACATAAAGTGGTACCAAAGACATCTCTCCCACATGTCGCTAGCACTAGATTCACTAGAGGCAGGTGACTCAGCCTCTGCGTGTTTTCACGCATATCAAGCAGTGGCGACGCTCCTCAGCGGAGTGTTAGGACTTGACCCCTACGACGTGGGGCCGCAAGTTAAGACACTAGCCTCTATGTTAAAGACTTTGACTACTGAAGAAGAGGCGGTGCAATGCGCAAAAATACTTGAATATAATTACTTCGCCGGCAGAGACGCAGAACTTTGTATAAAATGCGCAGAGATTTTAACAGACTATCTCCACAACTTTTTAAATAAGCCCTCTTAACTTCATCGCTTTGTAGATTCTGTCTAGTGCTGTGACTATTGCTGCGTCTCTCATTGTCCATTTTTCTCGTGTGGCTTTTTCGTATACATTTTTTACGTTTTTAGACATTATCTGTTCTAGTTTTT
>JAWBJM010000080.1:0-7129 GCA_038832545.1 Pyrobaculum sp. | reverse complement strand
ACCCAACTACCGCCGCCGCCCACGGATTTGTAAACTACGACGAAGAGTCAGGAGTACCGCATCTCTTCACGGCGTTTATTAGGAATATTTGTCGCGGCTCTTTTGCGTATATAACAGCATTCTTGGAGGTAAAAATAAACGCCCCTTTGTTAGGATGCCGGAGGGGCCCGCTCCGCAAAGTGTTATACTTATTGATTGGAGGCGAAGTTTTTAATAAGGCCGTCGCGTTTTTTACATGGGTTTTAAGACGGGAATTGATCCAGTAGACGAGCAGATTCCCGATGGCATCCCCCCTGGCTACGTGGTCCTAATTGAGGGCTTCCTCGGAGTGGGGAAGACTTTCTTCGCCTCAACTATAGCGGCGACGGCGGCAAGGGCAGGGGCGCCCGTTTTGTTCTTCGCCATTGACGCGCTGGCAGACGAGGTTTTAGAGGAGTTAAAAAGCCACGGGGCGCCGGCGGACCGGGTAATAGTTGTTGACGGATTTGTCGCGCCCGGCGAGCGGCTGGCCAAGTTGAAGCCGACGTTTAGGCACAGGCTAGAGACGCCCGATGCCTACGCCTTGGTTAACAAACTGGCTGAATTCGCCGCGGAATTCAGAGGAGGTGTCGTCGTGGTTGACTCGCTTAACGAGATCTTGATGAGAAGCCCGGGGTCTGCATTAGAAGTCTTCCGCGCCTTTAAGATCTTTGCCAAACACACAGACTCCATTGTCGTGGCCACTGCTCACACAGACGTGGAGGAGGTATACGGCGTGTTAGCTACCGCAGTGCATTTAGCCGACGTAATTATACAAATAGAGGTGGATCCCAATTTAGAGGAAATGGGCCTCTACGTGAGGCGCATGAGAATTTACAGGGCGAAGAGGCTTAAAGTCTCACACGACTGGATTCATTTTGAAATTGTCAACGGGCGTGTGGCTGAAATAGACGTAAAGACGATGTTAAAAATGCTCAGCAAACAGCTGAGGGAGCTGGGAATAGAGGTGAGGCAGAAGAAATAGCCGCCACGTTTTTAAATACCGGGGCAGAGGACTCCGTGCGCATATCGTTAAACGCCGTCAGGCCCTTCGACCCCTGGGGGAATCCCCTCTGCACCTGTCCTTTTAAATACGGCCTCAACCCCTACACAGGCTGCGGACACAAATGCCTATACTGTTACATCACCTCTTACATACCAGACGCCTTCAACCCCCGGCCGAAGGAGGATTTGCTTGATAAAGTAAGGCGGGATTTGGAGAAAATCCCCCGGGGCGCCGTGATAAGCCTCTCAAACTCCTCCGATCCCTACACGCCGCCGGAGGCCAAGCTGGGGCTGACGCGGAGAGTGTTGCAGACGCTCTTAGAGAGGGGGTATAGAGTAATTATTGTCACAAAATCGCCTCTAGTCCTCCGGGATTTAGATATTCTCCAAAGGCATAGGGGGCGCGTGGCTGTGCAAATCACAATTACAACGCTTAGAGACGGACTTGCGTCAGTGTTAGAGCCAGGGGCGCCGCGCCCCGCCGGGAGGCTTGAGGCTGTGAGGCGCCTCGCGGAGGCGGGCATCCCAGTTACTGTAAGGCTCGACCCCCTAATTCCGCTACTAAACGACGACGTTGAGAATATAGAAGAGGTCGTGGCAAAAGCCGCCGGGGCCGGGGCCAAACACCTAGTGGCAAGTACCTACAAGGCGAAGAGAGATAACTTCGCCCGCCTGGCCAAGGCCTTTCCAGACAAGGCCCCCACATGGCGGAGGATGTATTTCCAAGAGGGAGAGTACTTCCACGGCCAGTGGCACGCGCCAAGGGAATACAGAAGGAGAGTCTTGGCGCTTGTGGCAGAAATAGCCAGGAGGCACGGCCTCCAGTTTAACATCTGCCGGGAGGAGTTCACGGATTTAAACACCCCAGGTGCGTATTGCGACGGCAGTCACCTCCTCGCCTAGATTGACCGAGTCTCTCCAAAGTGCGGATTGTCTGCAACGTGGCTACGGCGGATAGATAAGTGAGCAAATACCTAGCCCAGTTTAAAAAAGTCGTGTGGGGGTTATCGCCTATTGCTACCAGCGCCCAATTGGGCAACAAATTGGCAAATTCGAGGGGGAGGTAGATCAGGTTTATAGCGTACTGCACCACAAAGGCGGCAATAACGCCTTTAACTCTCCAAAGCCTCCAAGAGGCCCACAACAAGCCGAGCCAGGCCCAGCCCAAGACAAATAATATGGAGAGAAACGCCACGAAGAAGTGGGGATAGGCGAAGGACAGCGCCCACAAAACCGCCCCAAACGCCAGGGCTGTGTGAAAATAGCGGCGGCACGTCATGAAGAGACACACGGCAGACACAATCGAGAAGGTGTACGCCACACTGGCGCGGATAAGCTGGGCAGGTCCCAAGGGAGGGAGTGACGCCGAGAAGAGGAAGAGGAGGCCGAGGGAAAAAAGACTACTGGATTTTAAGATAGAACCTCCCAACGCCCAACGCATAGGGCTCCAACGGGCCCGTGAAGTAGTTAGAGGTATCAAACATGGCATAGGAGAGGAAGTCCTCGTATATCCCGCTTCCCGGCGCAATGGTTTTAATACTGTGATAAAACGAGTGTTGAATTAACATCGAGAGCTTCACCTTAAGCCCTCCGGTGTAGGGCGGCAACTCATTTATACTCATTTTCCATCCCGCCGCCTTTATGTACCCAGTACCCGCGTCGTAGCCGTGAGAGAGCCAGTCTGAAGACGGCGCACAATTTACATTGCCAGACACAGGCATCAGCATTGCAAATATGCCAAGCCCCCAAACCACATAGCCGAGAGGTCCTAAAAACGAGGGCATTGCCAGCCCGAAGATCTTACTTATCACAGCATAGCCTGTAATAGTGTTTCCAATCGCATTAGTTACGGCGGCCACAATAGCGGCAAACGCCTCAAGCCACGGGTTCTGCCCCTCAACACTGACGTGAGTTGTCAATGAACCAACTGCGCCTTTCTTTACGCTCTCAAACGCCAGACACACCTTCTTAAGTTGAAGATATTGATCGAGAGGGATGTACTGTAGCGAAGCCCTAGGGAACGAGGGTGGATCGTAAGCTACGCTAGAGCCTACTTGTGTAGTCAACACGGCGTAAGCTAATATGTTGAGATCTGTCCATGGAGATACCGACTCGTTCTTTAAATTATACGCAGTGGACCACACTGAAAATGCTAAGTAATCTCTAAAAACAACTTTAACAGGTAATGTTGTGTATGGGTAAGTCTTAGAACTGCTTATCCAATTGTTGGCGTTGTGTCTCCATATCTCTGGCCAGCGCTGGCCGTAGGCAAATAGTGATTTAAACGTCACAGTTACTCGATTTGGGTAGCTGGCATAGAGGCTGGGATTAAACTCTATAATCAGCGGTATCACCGTAGAATTCGCCGCTAGTAACGGAACTACGGCTGATTCCGGCAAAGTTCCGTATATGTCGCTAAAGAAGTATGTGGCGCATTCGGCAGATGTGTACTTCTGCCCCGTGGCTGTGACGTAGGCGTTTGGGTCGGCCGGCGTGTATATCTTTACGGTAAGTGTAGAGCTGGGGCTACAGGTGTATACCGCCAGGCCTACTAACGCAATGTTTATAGGCATCTGGGCGCCTGGTGGTATTCTAACAGTAAAGAGGAGTCTGGACACCCTCACGCTGTAGCCGTAGTCTGCGCCGAATGTGTATCCCGGCTGGCCCACTGAGGAGAGCCAGTTGGCCGTTAGCAAAGAGTAGACGGAGCCGTCCGAAGGGGCGGGCCTGTTGTACACCACAGCTATAGAGGCGTTGATGGGAAGGTTAAGTGGGTTGTAAATCTCTGCGTAGAACCATAAATAGCTATTGGCATAGGGCGCCGCGCTTATACGCGCCAATAGGTAGCGGCCGAAGCTCGGCGCGGTCTGGGAGTTGCGCACGCATGGGGAGGCGGTGGGCGACGCCGGGGGAGTTGGAGTAGGCGTGGAGTAGGGGCAAAGGGAGTAGCGGATAGAGCTACTCGACCCCCCTTGGATGGCTAGATATATGTCAGAGACGCCATGGCCTAGATAGGCCCATGGAGTTGTGCCCATTACAAAGTCGTTGTTGGCGTAACCCGTGGCGTTGAAGTACCTCACCGGCGTGTAGCTAGAAGATGGGGGGTTTCTCACGTTAATTGGCGACGCTGGGTTGAAGACGTATCTCGCCCAGCTACTTACGGCGGTGCCGCTTTTAGTCTCTGTGTAGTACATCGGCTCCGCTTGGCCCACGGGCTCGCTACCCTGGGCGCTACCGCCCGCCCGGTCCCTCGGCGTCTTGGGCCTTCTGACGTCCAGCGGCTTGCCTTTGTAGTAATACCTCCCGCCTCTCTCCTCCGCGTCTAGATACACATAGTAAGCCACGGCGTTGGGGATCTCCGTGGCGTTTCTGGCGATGACAACCCGGGCTACTCCCAAGCCCTCTACCTCTATGTCCACCACACGCCCCCTTACGCCCGGCGGAGGCGCCGGCGGCCGCGGCGCGAAATACCTCCTGGGTAAGGCAAGGTACACGCCCTGGGGCAAGTACATGGTGGTGTTTAAAGCCATTTCCTGCATTATTATATCTCTCTCTACCATGATGTAGACTATGGGCACTGGCTCAACCGCTGTGGAGTTAATCACAACGTAGGGAAAGCCGTCTCCCGGGTTAAACTCTACGAAGACGTAGCTGGAAATATCCGCCGCCCTTAGTACTGCAATTAATAACATCGCAGTTATTAACGCTCTTCTAGACAACATATGTCAAAAAAAAACGGCTTTATAAACATTACGCTACCGGCAGGTGAATTCAACCAGTAGGCGGATTTTACCCAAAGCCCACGTCGCCACGGCCCCCGCAATTCCCACTGCCAGCGCGTAGAGGGGATCTGCCGGGGGCTCCCTCCACCACAGCCATATGTCTCCCCCGCAGAAGTAAATATGCGCTGGAATTGACAGAACCCCTCCTATTAAGTTCCAGAGGAATAGCCACGCGATAGCCCCAAGCCAGTTCGCGAAAACTCCGTCTTTCACGCCGAAGTACAAAACAACAGCCGCTGAGTAGATAAGCCCGACCAGCGACAAGACGACCAGCTCGGGCCGCGTCAAAGACAAGAAGTATGCTAAAAAAGCCGCTGTGGAAAGGGCTATGTATTTCGGCGGGAGTTTACAAGCATAGTACGCCACTTGCATGACTAAGTATAGATAATGCCCGAGGCCCATCAGCCCAACCCCCATCCTAAAACCCCAAGAGGGATCCCAGCTCACCAGCGGCCCGTAGGAAAGGTAGGGAAAGGCTAGGATAGCTGGGGAAAAAGCCAAATATTTTAGGCCAAGCTCTCTAACCAGCCGCATCTACTATAAACGGGATGTCACGGGTAACCCTTATGCCGTATACCCAGTGTCTGAGGTATTGGGTATCAAATGGGGCATTGGTATCTAGCTTGGGCATCTGTGATGAAATGGGCGCGTACATGCACAAATAGGCAGAATTTGAGACATATACATTAGTCGCCTCTAGCACTCTGTCTACGTTAGCCACGCCAATTTCAAACGCCGCTTGGTAATAACTGTCGTACACTCCAGCACGCCAAGTTACAGCAACATAATCAGCGGTCTGCGTAATAGTCAAATCCGGGTATAATAATCCGCGGAGATCAAAAACTCTATCTATAAACCAGCTCAAAGGACCTGGTATGAGGCCAAGGAAGTCTAGTACCGTCTTTATCGCTTGGGCAATTCTAAACGTCCAAGTCAACCACCAGGGCTCTTCAAACTTCGTACCCTTGACGTACACATTAACAGGAGGTGCAAATGCGGCAGACGGTCTAATGCGGAATTCCACGCTCTGTATTTTATACCCACTTGGAGCGCCTACGTTAACGGCAAGGAAGTCGGCGGGCCTTGTTCCCGCTGCCGCGCTATACGTCTCTATATTGGCCAAGACCACTGTATAGTTCACTTGCGGCAACCTCGCCATAGTGCAAGCTCTAAGCGTCTGCGAGTAGTAGCCCCTGAGTACAAGGGTCAGCCATGAGTTAACGTTTTTATCTATGTAGTTTTCTGCAAATCTGTATCCCGAGATGTCCACTCTGTATATTACCACTTCTGAGACGTCGTAGTTAAACGAAACTCTTATAACCACGGCCTTGTCCCTAGCCCTCGCCTCGTCGTACCAGAACCCGATTGCGGAAGAGCTGAGCGTGACCGTCCTCCTCACCTCATATCTACACGCGCCGTTGCCGTACCCAGATGCCGTAAAGGAGATCGAGTCGATTTGCATGTGGGCTAAATCTCCCACGTATGTCGTCACTACAAGCGTCGGGCATTGTGATGTGCTCCACGGCACGTATACGGTCATATCTAAGTTCAGCGTCTGGCCGTAATAACCGTCAGCTAGAGTAAATGGACCAAAAATAATATTCCTAATGGGGGGTCGAAGGACTTGGTAATACAAAACGCCACCCACATATTGCGTCCTGTCTACTGGGACAACCCCAAGCGAGTAACTCCCCATGGCAATTGATATGGCGTTTTTCCTAAAGCCTAGAGTGGCGTTTGCGCCTACTGTATACGTGGCGCTGACGCTGGGGGCGAAACACAGCTCTAAGCCTATGAACTTATCGGGCCAGTTCAGAGAGATTGAAGTGGTGAACGTGACGTAGCCGTTTCTCAAATCCACAGACCACGCCCCCAAGAGATACTTCTTATTTAGCGTCGCCGGGTCCACCTCCCACACTTTAATTACCCCCTTCCCCGCAACTGTCCCGCTGCTGAGACTACTGGTAAATACATACCACGCAGTCCTCCACACGTAAGTGGCGTTGTAACCAACAGAGGCCACTGTCGGATTATCTGGCGGGCTGTAGGAGTCAGTCCTCAAAACCTCCAGACACCGCTCACTGTTACTGTTAACCAACCCGTTAAACTGCTTGTATATAAAGGCGCCGTCTGGAAAGACAACAGAAGACGCTTGAGACGCTTGTAGGGCAGAGCTGAATTTGTCAGTAGCGTCTCTCCCGTTCTGCTCCTTATCCCTCTCCGCTGGTCCTCTTCCAACTGGCGGCTTGATCCACGTGGCTTTGGCCTTACTAGCCTTTATCTCCTCGCCTGGCTTTAAATAGCTGTAAGTGGCTATTACCTCT
>JAWBJM010000079.1:0-7133 GCA_038832545.1 Pyrobaculum sp. | reverse complement strand
GCAGGCTGGGCACCTAGCGTTATCGAAGTATATCAGGTAGTAACCATCACCCCACGGTAGATTCGGGTTGCCTGATACTTGCTTGAGAACCCACTTCTCGATTGAGAAATCGTACACGTAGATCCCGTGCGGTGAATCAGGTTCTATCTTCTCGAGCACTAAGCCCTCTTTACCTCTTTTCTTCTCAAGATCCGTACCGAACATTTTTCTCAGTAACTCAAGCAGATCTTTCTCCATAAACAACCCCCAACTTCCTAACAACGAAAATCCTAATCCTATCCTCATGCCCACTTGAAGCAACATCCACGTGTGATCTTCAATGCAAGTCCATATTAAATTAAACGTACCTTGTATTGTAAATTACTTCAGTCTTTTTTGTTTTCTTTCTTAATTTTTATCCATGATGCGATCAAAGGACTAAATTAAAGTTCATCAACGCTAGTACTTTCTGAAGTGTCAACTATTACCACGGTGAAGTATTCAAGAGACTAAAAAGTATTGAAAGTCTCACCTGCAAAGTTAATCGAACCTGAAGTATACTCCAGCGGGAACGTCGTAGTAGCATGTACCGCTATTGTACCGGTACCGGCTAATAGCTATGTACACTTACTCGGGTACGTCGTAGCCTACATCGTAAAGTCTTCCATGATTGACTATGCCACCACTAATACGCATTGAGGACTTCTGCACTGATATAGAGACTTGAAACGATGAAGCAAATGCTATAGCAGCGCATGCCGGTGAGGCAGGAGTATATCCAGATGCTACACATATGGCCGTCACTGCTAGCGTTCCAACTAGAATGCCCACCTCGAAGTCGGCTCCGCGAGTATCAAATATGGGAAGATCGGTTCAAAGGGCGTCACTTCTCCAGGGTCTAGATTTCCACCCGCTAGCGGAGTGTTCGGAACTCTCAGATTTACTAATTCGGTTTCATTAAAGAACATCTGCACTAAGTTGCTATACGGTAACCTATCATCCATGCCCCTCACTATATGAAGTCCGCTTGTTAGTAAATCAGTTCGCTACCTTTACCAGCGCGCATGACTCTGTAGACTTTGTTTATAGCGAATATGGGTCTAGCTCATATCAGCAAATCGAAAGTCGATAATCGCAAAACATTATACGAGGCGAAGAGGCTAACACAAAAATTTAATATATATTACGAAAATTAATCAATAGGGTTTCCGTGTCTCTGCATGACATTATTAACAGTATACGAGATGATTGGCTTCGAGCTGTAAAGTCGCGGGTAGGCGACTCTGCCAAGAACGCCGTAGACATAATCTCGAGTCAATTGTTCATCGAGCCTGGCCAATTTATCCTCGAAATGCTTCAAAACGCTGAAGATTCTAGAATGGAGCTTAAGAAAAAAGGAGGCGTCTTTTCAATAACATTGTTAAGAAACGAGGTGATAATAAAGCACAATGGTAAACCCTTCGACGCAAGAGACCTTGACAACCTATGCAGAGTAGGCGGTAGTAAAAAGCCCAGAGAAGGTTATAAGGGTTACATTGGTATAGGTTTTAAATCTGTGTTCAGAGTTTCCAGCAAAGTATATGTGCATTCAAATAACACGCAATTGGGGAACATAGCATTTAAGTTCGATAAGAACTACTGGAATGAGATAGCTGAAGAGTTGAAGAAGAGCTATGGCATCGAACCGTCAGACGTTCCCTATCAGGTAGTTCCGATACTTGTAGAGCCTGCTGAACCTTTAGAACCAGGTGAAACCCTCTTCAGGATACTGCTCGACGATCCTAATGTTTCTGGGAAGATAAGCGAATATCTAGAAAAGATTCCACATTACATGTTCCTCTTCCTTGAGTACATCAATAGAGTAGAGATCGAGGATAGGATAAAGAACTACAAGAAGGTGATTGAATGGAAAACTACTTCTTTAGAGACCATAGATGACGGTATCAATGTAGAGAAAGTAGAGCTAAACATTAATGGTAAAGTTGAGAAGTTCCTTGTATTTAAGAAGCGGGAGAAGGTTCCTGACTACGTGAAGACGGATGAAATAACAAGAAGTGCCAAGAGAGAGGATGTAGAGGAACGGGAAATAGCTGCTGCTTTTGCTTTAGATGAACTTGACAACCCGAAGCCACTTGAGGGGGCGGAGTTTTGGGGGATTTATTCTTTCATGCCTCTTTCGGAATCTGCTAGTGGCCTTAAGTTCCTCATACAGACTGACCTGATAGTCCATCCTGGGAGGAGAAGCGTAAACTACGAGGCATTATGGAATCAATGGCTCATGGAACGAGTAGCTGATCTCCTCAGGAAGATTATCAAGTACATGGCGAACAGATATAGTAATAGTTACTTACCTCTCTTCGAGTACAAAGATGTTGGAGGACCGTTCTTTGAGAAGCTTGTTAAGCCTAATATAGTAAAGGTTATCGAAGAAGAGCTCAAAGACCCGCCTATTTTGTGTAGTAGGGGTCGATTAATTTCACTATCGAAAGCCGTCATCTACGATGAGAATATTAAAGATCTTATTGAAGAAGGACTATTCACCGAGAACGACCTAAGATACGTCTATGGTGAAACAGGTACAGACCTCTGCCTAGCGGGCGTGGATATAAAGCTACGATCTCAAGATAAAGCTAAAAGGCTTAAACCCGAGGATTTACTAAACGAGAACCTCATAAAATCCAAACTCGGAGAAAGCCGAGAGAAAGCTCTTAATTTCTTAACTAAAATCTACAAGAAGGTAGGTATTCCGCGTGACGAGAGCAAGCGCTACGTTATAACAAAAGCTAATAACGTAGTTACAGCCAAGAATGCTTACCTCGGTGAGATTCCTAATGATGTAGCCGAACTCTCCAAGAGATACCCGGAAATTGACGAGTTTTTACGGAGGCTACACTATGTGGACGATTACCTACGGGATTCTCTTGGCGCAGAGTTTCTTGAGAAGTTGGGCGTAAAGAAAGTTGATTTCCAGGAAGTTTGTAATAAGGTGCTTTTAGCTAAGCTCATAGCTGATAAGCCTCCTGATAAGGAGGAACTGCTAATAATATCAGCTATCCTTAGGAAGGCTGGGATGAAACGTGGAGAAGACATCTGGGTTTTGACCCGAGGAGGAGAAGTAGGAAGATCATCAGAGGTTTACTATCCTTATGAGTACTTCAAACCGATAGAACTATTGGAGAAACTAGGTTTTAAGTTCTTGGACATAGATGAGTATACTCGTTATGGTAGCGAAGTCGAGTGGCGCAAATTCTTTGAGGAGTTCACACCCATAAGAGGCAAAACATATCCATATCCAGTATACATCCATGATGTAATCATGCGTATTATAGAAGTGTTAAGATCGTCGACTAATAAAAATGAACTGATAAACTACACACGCTTACTCAAGAGGCTTTACATTAGCCTAAAGAAGCTTTGGTGGTGGCGGGACAACATTGTAAACGTCGTGACCGATGAAGGGATCAGAAGATCAGATGAAGCGTTTCTTCATTCACGCTATAGACCTATTGAGGACTGGATGAAATGGAAGGAATTTTATAGGGTTGGACCCTTTGTGAGTGATGAGTACATCGACGACAACGACATCCAGGGATGGAGGGAGTTCTTGATTAGTGTTTTGAGTGTTAAAGAAAAGGCTAAAGAAGAACAGATCGAACGGTTCGCGGAAAAGTATGTGGAAGATGAGCTTGTAAAGAGAGACTATATAATCCTGAGTAGGCATGGAGAAGGATTTGATTATGAGGTTAAAAAGGAAGGTAGTATCATTTTAATAGAGGTTAAAGGAAGAAGGAAAAAAGTAAATGAAATAGATGAGATAATCTTAACTGAAGCTGAGACGAGAAAAGCTCTTGATCATGGAAGGAGGTACTGGGTCGCGGTAGTCACGGATATTCCTAACAACCCCACCTTGTACGTCGTAAAAAACCCCATTAAGATTGAAAGGATAATTATAAAACGAGATGACCTAATGAGAGGGGAAGTATGGGATTGACGAAATAGAGCGTTCTTTATTGTACCTAAACTGTAATCTCAATTTTCGCTGAAGCGCTCCTTTGCAACCTTCTAGCGTAGCCCCTTTCTTTGCTTAATGATATCGTAAAGCGAGATTGCTACTGGGGGAACACCAACCGTGAGGTAACAAAACACGTCGTGCATTGTTCAGGGAATAGAGGCTAAACGTCTTTTTTATACTGAATAATCGTGGCGAGTACGAGTTATGCACTCATGATGCTTAGCACACCCCTAGCATGCCTTTACTACTTAATTTAAGCTTCTTAGGCTTTTCTTTATAACTGTGATGTAGCTGCTTCCTTGAACTTGAAGCCCTATGAATGATGTAGAGAAGCTTCCTCTCATAGCTCATTTCAACTCTTGATCTTCTCCCCGGTTATCACCGGGCTCGGCTCTACGTATAGTACTTAACTTGTTAGTTGGCTCCTTCCGATCACCTTCAACATGTAGAATCAAATGAAGCTCTTTTTGAATCCTCAATTACTCTCCTAAGCGGAATCGTAACGAAGAAAACAAATTTTACTTCTGACCCTTAATCACTAAGATTTGGCCCTTCACTCTATCAAGTGTATTGTGTCAGCAGTTTTCTATTTGGAGTTCATCCCCCACCTGTAAAACTTAATCAACTCGGACACGTGATTCGCTTACCGTTCATAAAATGTATTGTTACCTTTTGTTTCTTTACGCAATGTTTATTTTCTCAAAAAGCCCGTGCTCACTATACTTGAAACACTGTAACTTCACTTGACTGATCTTGTAACCGGAAACCGGCAAGAAGTTATTTCTCCTCCAGCTTCTGGAACATAGTGTAGTTGCACGAGTACGTGCTGATTTTACTCTAGCAGGTTGGTTTTTTTTACTCTGGCTACACTTGATTTGTGACCCACCTTCTCTAAAACATGCTCCTCGTTCAAGTTACGAACCAGTTGATTATAGACTTAGGCTCAACTTAAAGAATTCGCAAGCTTGTAACCGTGGATACTATTACGTTGAGAGGCTGAGAGCAGGTGATGTTAAAATGTAACTAGCAGTGTGCGAGTCATGAATTTGAAGAGGGATGGAAAAGATATGAAGTTGATTAAAGCCGCTAAAGCCTCAGAACCCTGCCGAGAGATTCAAAAGCGTTCATAGGGCGATGTCCCCTATGCGAATTTCATAAAAGTTGATCGTGTTGCTCAAGCTAAATTGAATCGATAATCACCTGAAAATAGTTTCATTGATAGAGTCTGAAGAACGAAGTTCTCGTGAAGAGATTAATGTTATAAAACTTATTACTTCGTTGCTATTAATTCACTCACAGGGAAGGACTGTTGGTTACTGTTGCGCATTTAGAGGGTCTCTTCAAAAGATACCTAGAGGAAAACCTATTCGAATGTGCTGACGCACTTTACCTTTACGCTGAACTAGGCAAAGAGAAAGCTTCAGAAACTCTGTGGTTAAGATATGGAACGGTAGCTCCTTTGAGCTTAGTTCTTAGTGATCTGGAGAAGCTAGGAGTTAAGGATCTCTACGGGCCAACTCAAGACATTGGCGTACCGATCCGTGACGCTGTAATTAAAATTTTTGAGCACATGTATCTTGACGAACTTGTTAAGAGGGTGAAAAGCCGGATTGGAGGATTAAGTCGTTCAGCGAGGGCGACCCTCTACTTGATTATGAGATTCGGAAGGGAAATTCCTGATAGCGACTTGCTTGTACCTTTATATGAGCTTATCTTCCAGCTAAGAGTTGACGAAAGATCGTTGAGGAGAGCTTTCGAAGAGCTAGTTGCATGTTATATCTTCCAGCATCCAGATCCTCACTATGCTATACCACGTTTCTTTGACAAGCTAGTACCGGTACTTGAGAGTATTTTGCCTAAAGTTGAGGTAAAAGTGACCTGGCCGGAGAGCGAGTAGGGAAAAATATTTCAAAACAGCTATTTAACTTCGTGAAGGTCATTATCGCGATAGCGTCTCCGGGGGATTACGTTACCTAGCACCTCTTCCTTTCAGAGTTATAATGAGAGGGAATCGGATTGCAAGGTACCCGGAAAAAAAGTTCGCCCAGACATAGCGAAGAAAACAGTGCACGGGAAACATCGCAAGACTTTCGGTTCAATTCTCAGAAAAAGTATCATCAAGTGCTCACAATTACGATTAATACTTAACAGGCTTCGTAATAGAGGTCTTCGAGCTATTTGAGGACTCAGGTTTTGAATTAAAGCACGCTGCATGCTTAAAGAAGACTTTTCCTTGAGCAAGTTCTAAGCCTAGCTAGAAAGCAAGTAAAAGCAGGTCTCAAAACACACTACAAGCTGACACTCGGTGTATGGAAAGGCTCTACAGATTTTAAAGGAGATAATAGTGAAAATGAGACGTTTAAGGTTGAGAACCTGAGAAAAGTTTAACCCAGACAAAGGTATATGTTCCAAGCAGGTGCATTCACTACTACATAATCCTTCGGCTAGGACAACACATATTTTTCACTCTCTTTTTCTCGATTTTTACTGTGTTTGCCTAAGCTCTATTGGAATATTCGAGAACATCATCTATGGGATAATGTTCCGTTGCTCCCAGGGAGATAATATGATGCGCCAAATCTTGTCGCCTCGGCAAAACTTCTACAGTGTATTCTACATCAGATATCTAAGACGGAATTCCGTGAAAGATAATTTATTCTTCATCCGAAGTTCACCCTAATTCAAACTCTTCGCCGATAATACTGTTTAGAATACGCTTCTGGGCTTTACCAGAAGATCATGATCTCTCCATAGTAACCACAATACATAATAATTCTCCAAGTATCAGAACATTCCGCTCGAAATAGCACATTAAACCGTACAAATCGTTAAATTCTTTAATAATTAATACTTATCCTAGAAAGATCAAGTGCTATATTTATGTATGTTTCTATTGTTTAAGCTTGAGTTCGGAGAAAGATATGCGGATCATATTAAGTACACCAAGTATTTAAGCTATGAGAGTCTTCGTTTTCTGGAGACCAGTATATTCATTTTCTCTACTATTTTTGATGCGAGGTTTTCTGGTTTCTCGGAGAACGCGTATAAACCAGCTGGACTGTACTCGGCTTCTCTGCAGTTGAGTGTTGGTACGTCTTCCTCGAGCATGACCTTAGCGTAGTTCTCGGCTATGCAAACAACT
>JAWBJM010000078.1:0-7154 GCA_038832545.1 Pyrobaculum sp. | reverse complement strand
ATTTGCGTCTTTTTGTCCTCCTTTTACATTCATATAATGCGTCGAGTTTTGAATACCGTACGCCATTCTTCCACCCAGTCAAAACAACCCACCAAAAAAAGCCACACAAACCCCCCACCATTCTTCGCACAAAACAGTAGAAAGTGTGGTGGACTCAAGTTGTTGGAGCTTTGGTGTGTGGGTTTGGTTAGGTTTGTCTTAGCTGTATGTATTTTAGGATTGCTTGTGCTGCTGTTGTGGGTTTGTTGTCTTTTATTAGTCCGTATTGTTTGAATTGTTGGTGTAGTCGTTTGCCGTATTTTCCTTCGAATGTGAGTGTCTGTAGTGTTTTTATTCTTGTCTTTGGCTTTTTGCCTTTTAGTGTTTTTGCGAATTGTAGGGGGGCTGGGTCTACTTGGATGATTTTGCCTTGGTCTTCTGCTTGTGTGTAGATGGCGTGTATTTCTGTGTCTAGGATTTCTTGGGCTAGGATGGCGGCGAGTGTTAGGCAGAGGTTTAGTGAGCGGACTCCTCCGCCTATGTCTACCACTATTGGCTTGTCTGTGTGGAAGAGCTCTGCTACTTCAGATACGCACTGCCACACGTCGTGGGTTGTGGCTACTACTTCTTCTATGGTCTCTACGCCTATGTGGGGGGCTATTTTTGATATCTGTCTCTTGGCCTCTTCTGTTTTTTCGTGTGGCGTGTTTGCCGTGACGAGGTAGAGCTCTTTTACGTTGTGGTCTTTTGCCACAGCTAAGACGTGTCTCCAGTCGAAGCCTAGTGTAGATATTTGTCTCACATATGTGGTTTAGTTCACATATATATGTTTTTAATAATATGTAGTGTCTAAACTTTGTTTGTGGGGGCTGTTTTATGTATTTGTCTAGTTTGTGTATGAGAGTGTCTCGTGTTGGTTTTATATATAGGTGTGGTGGAGTGTCTGTGGTGTATAGAGTTGTGGCTAGGGGGGTCTTGTCCTCGACTCTTGTAGTTAGTAGGTTCTCTGGCCTCGCCGCCAGGGCAGCTGTGTTGAAGTGGATTTCTTCTGTCGCTGGGGGCTTTGTAAAAGTTCTACATGACGAGAGGAGGCCTAAGGGCCTCTCTGTGGGGCCTCTGTACGTGGGGGGGAGGCCTGTGGTGTCTGGAGTGTATGAGGCGGGGTCGTTGGTGGAGGTGGTGTTGGGGGTGTCGGAGAGTGTGTTTGAGTTTGTAAAAAAGGCTTTTGAAGAGAGGGCGCGTCTCGTAGTGGAGGGGGTGTCTGTGGAGTTGTCGGAGTTTGAATTTTCTAAACTAACTCCTAGAGGCCCCCCGCCCGACGTATACGCCATTAGGCTCATCACTCCTACACGTATTGCAAGACACCCAGCCATGCGGAGGAAGCGTGCACTTTATGAACTCTGTCCACATCCAAAAAATGTGGCTGTGTCTGTGGCTATCCACGCGAGGAGTGTGTTGAGCGCCGAAGACCAGAGGCGGCTCTTCGGCGGAGAGCTCACAGACGCCGTGGTGAGGAAATTAGCTAAGTGGGCCTATACATACGTCGCCCCCCGGTACCTCAACTTAAAGAGTAGAGTAGTGTACATAAAGGGGAATCCACAAGTGGGCGCGGTGGGGTGTGTACAATACGAAGTAATGAGCAAGTCCAAGTTGAGAGAGCTCCACTGGGCACTCCTCCAATTCGCAGAGGTGATGGGCCTCGGCAACGGCAAAACCTACGGCCTAGGCCATGTAAAAATCGTCGAGAGCTGCTCCGCGCCCGGTGGGGGAGCGGCGACCTCGGCTCCACCCGGCGATTTCTAAACCGCCGGGCGTCTCCACTAGGCTAAAGTCACCTTTTGATATACCACGTGCCTATGGCCTTGGCCACTACTCTACCCTCGGCGTCTTTTACCTCGCCTTCGGCCACCACAAGCGTCTTGCCTCTTCTCAACACCCGGCCGCAGACTCTAAAGGGGCCCGCCACCCCCGGCTCTAGAAAGTTAATTTTTAGCTCTACAGTCACTTGGTCTACTCCGTCGTTTACTGTCAACACGGCGGCCCCCATGGTCTCGTCTAGCACTAGAGAGATGACGCCGCCGTGTAGTATCCCCCCACCCTCTGCGCCCTCTCGCCGCCGGGAAGCTCGCCGCATGCCCACCCCTCTCCCAATTCTACAATTCTAAAACCTAGGAAGGCCACTACTGGCTCAGACGTTTGAATAATTTGGTTTAGCCCCTCGGCCCCGAGCTCTAGTGCCCGGCCCATGTCTGAGAGGATATTGATGTATATAAACAAGCCGCGTGTGGGCTAGTCTCCTCCCGCCGTCTACTGGTATCACCGCGCCGTTTACCCAAGCGGCCTCGTCGGTGAGGAGCCAAATTTCGCCACGGCCTCGGGCGGGGCGCCTAGCTTGGGGAGCCCCTCTAGTTCTTTTGACATGCCTCCAGGCGCCACTCCGTTTACTCTAATTTCTCTGTCTATGAGGTCTGCGGCGAGGGCCTCCACCGCCTTGGCCAACGCGGCTTTTGACGTGAGGTAGGCGAGGTGCCGCCTCCAGACGGCGTATGGGCCTCCTATAGAGCTTGTGATAGAGCTGCGTGGGGCTAGGAGGGGGAGGAAGGCCCTCACTGCGTTTACGTGGGCTTTGAAATTCACTGCGAACATAGCCTCTACGTCTTCTTCAGAGGTCTCGTCGGCGGCGCGGGAGAGGTAGCCGTGACAACTAAGCCGTTGAGGACGCCGAAGTCTTGCCTAACTCTCTCAGCAGCGGCGGCGGCGTCGGCCCACTTGGAAAAGTCGTAGCTAGCAGTCTTCACTTGTCTACTCTGGAGCCAGTCTAGACTAGACCGGGCGAAGGCGTAGACCTCGGCGCCTTCGGCCAAGGCGAGTTTCACCACGGCGGAGCCCAGGCCCCGCCCCACCCCCACAACCGCCACCAGCCAGTCTCATGTGTAGACTCCGTCTCTTCTTTATCGTCGGCGTGTCTCTGCCGTGGTGCTTTATGGAGTCGACGCAGTTGTGGCGGTGCCTGCGCCTGCCACTCTTAGTCTCTGCCTTTTACTGTGCCTACGACGAAGAGGGGGACTTCGAAACTGCCGCCGTAGTAGTAGAACAGTAGGACTTTTACCACCTCTCTTAGTAGTAGCATCAAGTCGCCTCGCCTCACGCCTGCGGCCTCGGCCGCCTCTTTCCAAGGCCTGGCCTGTAGGACTTTACTTATTAATACTCTCTCAGCCACTTCTGGGAGTGGGGGGCGCCTCGTCTTGGGGCTGTAGAAATACGACGTGGCTAACATATAGACGGCGTCTGTCACATTTTCGTAAGTCATGGGGCCGTAGGAGTAGGCCACTAGTCTGTCTAGTTGGTTTTTGGACAGGCGGGGGGGCGTCTCCACCTCCCACCCCCAGTCCTCTAGTAGATACCTCACCTCGTCGGGGGACATGTCGCCGTAGGGCCCCATTAGGGAGTGGATTAGCCTACGTCTAAATTCTACATTGGCGTATTTTACAAACTCCTCGGCGGCTTTGTTCAAAGGCTTGACTAACAACACGCTGTACTCTCCCGAGGTGGGGTTTCTCTCCGGCGAGAGGTGGATTGGCACGTATCCATTCCTCACCCAGAATTTTAACAATCTGTCGTACACTCCGAAGCCCACCCCCAGCCAGTCCAGCCCCGCCGCCCGCGCCTCTTCTTCAATTTTTTTCAACATCTCGGTGCCGAGCCCCATGTCTTGTAGGTCTGGGTGGGTGGCGATTCTCACAATCCGCCACCCCCTCAGCTTGGCGAACTCCGGCAGGCGCCAGTATTTAAGAAAGCGGTCGGGGATTATATTCCCCGGCAGCTTGAGCCCTCTGAGCGCTTGGTCTATTGAGAAGTCGTCTAGAGCCCCCTCGAAGGCCAGTTCTACAGACACAGCCACTTTGCCGTTGGGCAGCGCCAACGCCCGCGCCGTGTGGTGCGGCGCGTCTAACAACATGCCGAGGTCGTCCGGCTCGTTTCTATAGTGGGCCTGTACGTATATGCCGAAGAATTGTCTAAATACCTCTTCTCTGTCTAAAACTTCGTCGTGTGTTAAATATTTAAATTCGCGCCGCTTTATGTATTCTAAGTCTTTTTCCTCTACTCTGGCGGGCTCTGCGTCTAGGAGGAAGGTGTCGAAGAGCCACTCCTCCACTGGGTCCCCCCTGCCGTATCTAATAGGCTCCTCCATTTCGTATAGGTGGACCTCTGTGTCTCTAGACTCTCTTAGATATTTCAAAAACCTTATGGAGAACCCCCTCCCCGCCCCCTCGTAGCCGTGGATAGTGGTGGCGAAGACCATTCTGTCAAATCTCTTATGTACGTCGTATAGTATCGGCAGAGGCACGGCGGCGGCTTCGTCTACCGCCACCACGTCGGCGTTTTCTCTCTTCATTAACATATACGGCGTCACTACGTCTATAAAGATGCCTTTGGCTTTCACCGCCCGTATCTCCCCGCCCTCTTTCTCAAACCCGGGCTTGTAGCCCAGGGCCTCCAGCCCCCTCGTGGCGAACTCTAGCAAAGTCTCTAGATTGCCGTACTCCATAGCCGACACCACTATCTGCACCCTGGCCTTGGCCTTCCGTAGTTTATGCCCCAGCCCCGCCAGGCCGAGGCCGAGGGCTGCGCTCTTGCCCCTCCCCCTGTCTGCGACGACTACTAAAGCCTGTTTTTTCCTAGGCCTTTGGTACAACTTCTCAAATAGTTTGAGCACCTCCACTTGGTCTCTAGTGGCGGCGAGTCTATAGATCTTCAAAGGCAGCACCGCCTTCTCAGGCGGCTGGGGGGAAGCGGGCGCCCACTCCTCCACCTCGTCGACCCCCGAGGTTTTTAAAACTCTGCCGTTGTCTACGTCGTAGATCACCACCCCCCTGTGGGAGTAGAGCTTTTCCCAAAACCTCTTTTTTAAAAACTGCCTCACGTCGCTTGGAGTATACTGAGGCACTAACAACGTAGTCTGGAATTTAGACAAGTGCCGTGTCCAGAGGTGTAGGGGAGGCACTAGGAAGACGTAGACCCCGCCTCCTCTCACCACTCCCCCCAGCCTCCCCACGTCGTTTGGCTTTAAGTCATTTACTAAGTCCAAGACGGCGAAGTCCCAAGTGGTGCCTAGGAGCCGGGGGGTGTCTTTATAAGGCCTGAACTCCACCTCGAGGGGTAGTTTAGACACGCCGTCTCTAAAGAAATTCATTCTCTTATTGGCGTCGGAGAACTCGGGCTGGAATACATAAAGCCCAGAGCCGCCGCCCCCCGCGGCGTAGTAGCCCTCTAAGACCTCTAAAGCCCCCTCCACCAACCTCCTGTCGTCAGACCCCACTATTACAAACAGCCTCCTATGCCTGGCGTACCTGGCCCTCTCTACCTCAGTCTTTACCAACTCGCGGAGCATGTTAGACTATCTCAGGCACGCAGGTGGGCGCCGCCCCCGCCTCCGCGGCTCTTTCTAAAAGCTCTCTGAGGGCCCTCTCCCCGGCGGCGCCCATGTCTCTAGTGTAGTTGTTGACATACATGTCGACGAACCGCGCCGTCTCTTCTATAGACAAGCCTCTGGCGAATCTACTGGCGTATCTCAACGCCTCTTCTCTATTTCTATCGGCGTATTCAATAGATTGAGACAACGCCCTCCCCACAGCCTCTGCGAACTCTCTACCCCAAGAGGCCTTAACTACGTCGAGCCCCAGGGGGGTCGGGAGCCCCGTCTCCCGCCTCCACCAATCGCCTAGGTCTAACACTAGGCGCAGCCCCGCCCTCCCATATGTCAACTGCCCCTCGTGTATGACCACGCCCGCGTCCACCACCCCCGCGGCCACAGCCTCGAGGATTTTGTCAAAGGGGATTTCTACAGTCTTTACGCCGGGCATCGCTAATTTAGTCAATAGAGCCGCCGTGGTGTAGCGACCTGGGACGGCCACTACGCCAGGACGCCCCTCGTGTCTAGACACCACCACAGGCCCGTACCCATCGCCCATAGAGGCCCCCACTCTCAACACGTAGTATTTACCACATACATAAGCCAAGGCGTGGGCGCTGACGGCTGTGACGTCTAGAAGCTCGGCCATCGCCAATTTATTCAAAGTCTCGATGTCTGCTAGAAATTCTACATACGGCTTTGGCAACTTCACCGCCCCCGTGGCGATGCCGTAGAACATATAGGCGTCGTCTGCGTCTGGGGAGTGGGCTAGCTTTAACATATGTCTATATATATAATATGTTTAAAACCTCTTCGTAGATATCAACACGGCCAGTGTAATCAATAGATACGCCACGAGTGTGTAGACCCCCGGCACCTGGCCAAAAATTAAAAACCCCCACGCAGCGGCCAACGCCGGCTCTACCGACGCCGCCACCGCCGCCCTCGCCCCCCTAGTCTCTTTCAAAGCCTTGGCGAATAGATAGTAAGGCAGCACAGTGGCGAAGAGGGCTAGATACACCCCGCCCGCCGCCTCCACAAGGCCAGGCCGCCCCCCGCCCACCCAGTGGATAAAGGCCAGGGGGGCCACGGCCACGGGCGTGTACAACAAGGCGCCTAGCGACGCCTCTCTCTCAGCCCCCCTCGCAGACAGCCTCCTCGCCGCGGCGATGTATAAGCCGTAGAAGACGCCGGAGGCCAGCCCCGCCGCCAACCCCACGGGGGAGACCTCCCCCGCCGTAGATGCGTAAATCATCAAGACCACAGCCGCCAAGACCAGCCCCACCCCAGCCGCCTCCCACCTAGTGGGCCTCTCGCCTTGTATAAAAAGAGCGGCGGCGGTCCAGAGGGGCGCTGTGTATAATAGATAGGCGGCGGTCCCCAGCCCCGCGTACACAGCGGCGGCGGGGTACACTGTGAAAAGCCCCGCCAAGAGGACCCCGGGCACTGCGGCTGCTCTCCAGAGACGGGCCCCAAGGCCCGCCGCCAAAAGGGCGGCGGCTAGAGACCTAAAGAAGGCCAGCCAGACGACGTCTTTTACTAAAGCAGCCACTACGCCGATAGTAGACCAGAGGAGGGCGGCGGCGAATATAAAAAACACTAAAACTCGTCGACTAATACATCTTCAAAGTCCACGTCTAACTCTTTTTGAGACAAGAGACTCCACGTGGCCATGTCTATAACGCCCATCGCCAATAGAGCTGGGAGGATGGCCTCAATCGGCCCCAGCGCCGCAGCCCTCTCCTCGCCTCTTAACTGAGCC
>JAWBJM010000077.1:0-7361 GCA_038832545.1 Pyrobaculum sp. | reverse complement strand
CCTTTTTTTCTCCCATGGAGGTTTTAAACCTCCCCTTCGGAGTTGTAGTCTACTACGACTACGCCGTCGCTCTCATCGCCACAGCCGCTATGGCGCTGGTAGCTTTTTTCGTAAGGCAGAGCTACCGCGCAGCTATTGATGAAGTCCTTCACGACATCTACATCTTCTTCCCCGTGATAGTCTTCGCCGTCATACAAGGGCTCAGGCTGGGCACGGCCTCACAGGCGGAGTTCTACGCCGCCCTTGAGCACTTGATGCAGGTGGCGTACAGCACAAAGCTCGCCGCGGGCAAATGCTTAGCCAACATCCAGATTACGCCATTCGTACAGTCATATGGGCCCGAAGCAGAGGCGAAAATGTCCATGGCGGACGTGGCGTTCAACATGGCGTATATTCTGCCGCAGTTTTATGCGGGTTTTTACATAGCGATGTTCATCGCCCAGCTGTTCGCGCCGATTGGCTACCTCCTCATGATACGCTTTACCAGAACTATCGGCGCCGCCATGCTGGCCTTCGCCATTGCACTGCCTCTGGGCTACTACTTCGCATACCAAGTAATTCACAGCGTGGCGCAGAGCGTAGGCAACATCGAGGTCTACCAGAACTACGCAGTGATCACATTCCCGCAGAACAACCCGTGCGTAGTGAAAGAACTGTCGCAATACGCACAGCCTGGGTCGACAGTCCGCATCGACTTCGGCTTCGCCGTATCTGCTGCCCAGCACTGCGACAACGTCATAGGGGCATACGCCTGTGCAATTGCCCCCTACATGGCGCTGGTCTCAGCCTCTTTCACTATATTCATAATGCTGACGTTTATGTTCTACGAGGGGTTTAAGAGGCTCTTCGGCGGGTAATGGCTGTTCTCTCAGCGTGGCGCTGCCCGGTGTGCGGCAGAGTGTACAGAGATGAAGAGCTCTACGAAGCCGCCTGCCCAGTCTGCGGCTCCGCCGACGTCTCCGAGGTGTCTCCCGGCAGGTATAAATGCGCGACCTGCGGCGCCGCGTTTGAAGACAGCGGCGCGGTGGAATACGGAGAAGAGGCGCCGGAGGAGGCCGTGCCACACATTGAAATCGCAGAGAGGAAGGCGAATAGAGAGGCCGAGGTTAGAGACGCGGAGAAAGACGTAGTTGACTTCATATCCCGCCACGGCCTGCTCTACACCACTATCTGCAGGCATTTAGTCGCCGTTGTCCGTGGCTACACCAAGCCCTGCGTCGACGGGGTCAAGCTGTTCGACTGCGGCCTTGAGCTGGAGAGGAGGCCGGACGGGGCGGTGGTGGCTAGATACGGCGGCGCCGAAGTCGTGGTGCGCTCAGAGGCGGAGCTACGCCGGCTGGCGCCGAAGTGCGCCAGCGAGCTCAGGGCATACGCCAAGGCGGTGAGGGCGGTGGTGAAGAAGAGAGGCGTGTTGCTTTCAAAACTAGCCGAGTGCCTCGAGGCGAGGGGGATAGACCCAGGGCCTGACCCGTGCGCCACATACGCCATGTTGCTGGACAGAATCAACTGCAGGGTAGACCCAGAGGCCGTATGCGGCAGGCTCTACCTAGCCAAGCGCTACACGGCGATCTTCTTAGCAACAGCGGACGGCCTGCTCTACGAAATCACCAAGGCCCTCGCAGGGACAGAGCCGCGGGAAGCCGCGCCGAGCCGGCAGACGGCGGCAAAAACCCCGCGCTACGTCTGCAAGACCTGTGGCGCATTGCTGGTGCGGATATATTATTTCCCGCATGATAAAGGCGACTTTGAAAGTAAAAGACTGGAAGGAGCTACACGAGGCCGTTGAAGTCTACCGAAAAATTAATATCAATAAATCAGTTTTGCAGGCTTTTGAAAACGAAATTATCCAGAAGGCGATTAAACGCGATAAGAAGAAGTGCAAGAAGGTAAATGGGCTTAAGCTCTCGTTGCTCGCAGACAAGGCGTCTCAAACGCCCATAGTCGTCGTCGGCCCGCCGGGCTCTGGCAAGACGACGCTAGTAGAGGCTCTGATGCTCATGTACCCCCACCGCGTTTTGTTAATCAGCACGCATTCAAACGTCGATTTATACACTGCCGTTGGGGCCAACTGGATAGACCACTGGAACGATTTCGTCGCCCGACTGGCCACTGTAATCGCCGCGTTTAGGCCGGGGGCGCACGGCGGCATATCGCTGCTGACGAATATAATCGTTAGGCTGCTCAACGGAGACCGCACGGCGCTGGCAGCCGTCGGAGAGTCAGTGGCCGTTGAGGTGCTCAAATGGATCTCATCAGCCCTAGTGCCGCCACTCAGAGAAATGCTCTCGCGTATTACGCCGCGCGTTGGAGTAGTCCGCGTATATGGCAGCGAGCTTCTAACAGCGCTGTCGGTAGTCCCGTCTCGCAGAATCGCCGCGGTAGACGACGCCATAGCGTATCCGCAGCTTGTAGACCCAGTGCACTTGTGGTCAATCGCGAGGCACTTGTCCTTGGGATTTATATTGATACAGACCATGCCCGCGGTGATGATGAAAAATTCTGTGTGCTGGGCGCCATACGCAAAGCCGGACGAAAGTGTAGATAAGTATCTCTGCATTCTAGGCGGCAAGATAAAATTCGCAATACCTAGGAAGGACGTGGAGAAGGTGAAAGACTGCGTCGAAATAGACCGAGACAAGCTGCGCGAGATAGCTACCCAGTTCGAGTCAAGCTTCTAGTTTTTTCTCCCGCGCAATGTTTAAAAGGCAGGAGGTGCTGGTGCTTGTGATAGACGTGTCTTTAAAAGGGAGGCACGTTAGGATTGCCGCCGCCGATAAAGAGGGCTTGCTGGACGAGATAGCTAGATTCTACACGCTGGCAGAGAGGATTTATTCCGTTGTAAAAACCCCGCTGGTTCCCCCATACTTCTTCTTTTGCCGCGGCTTCTACTGCGTGCTGGAGTGGGCGGAGTACATAATCAAGACCCCGGGGGTGAAGTACAGAGTTGCAGACTTGGAGAAAACCATCGGGGGGAAGAAGGTCTGGTTCACGCTGGTCTACGAAGAGGAGAGGATTGTCTACATAGTCGTGTGGCGCAGAGAGCCGCAGTGGTTCCACGACTACGACAGAATCTGGCTAAGCCGGCCTGTCTTTGACTAAATCTGCCAGCGCCTTCAGCTTCGACAGCAGTACCACATATGCGCATTCACAGCCCCTCCTAGGCGGCTCCACCACTCCGTCCACTGCTATTTTTTCCAGCAACTCTCTGGCGCATTTGTCATACTTTTCAAGCTCTTCGGCGGCCGGCCTCGGTATTTTCAACAGCGCCGTGCCGTCCTCTAGGCGCGCGTCCGGCTCGGGGCACCGCTCCGCTTTAGCCGGGACGTACTGCAGGTAGTACTCCCCGCCGTATTTCACGACTTTATACGGCCAGGCGCAGGCCATTAGGAGGCAGGGGTCAAATTTTGCCATGAGAGGCTGCATGAGGCACGTTATAATATTTGACGGAGCTATGATAGATGACGCCGGCGAGGCGGTTACAGACTACCTAGCAGCCATTATAGACAGCGAGAGGCGCGAAGGCGTTGTGCTGGTCCGCTGCGACAGCCCCTCGGCAGAGCTCTTCTTGGATCAAAACAAAAAGACAGTCTGTGTAAAGCGGGGGGAGAAGAAAATCTGCGGCGAGCTAAAAAACTGCGGTAAGCTGATGGCCTTCATACGGCAGTTTGACGAGTGCCGTGCAGGGTGCGTGGTGTTCGGAAATGAGGTGAAGAAATACGACGCGGAGAAAGACGTCGAGGAGATGGAGACAATCGGCCATTCGAGGAAGACGTTTGACAACGTTGTATACATCAGCGAAAGCGGCTGCGCCGTTCTAAGGTCTTAGCAAGATTCTAAACACCGCCTTGTCCTTTTTTACCAGCACCGTCAGCACGCCCCTCTCTGAGACGTAGAAAGCCGCGTTTCTCCTGTGTTTGTACAGGTAGAAGGGGCCGTAGGCCTCCCTCAGCTTAGCCGCGTATTCAGCCGCGGCCTCCCTAGGCACCTCTACTACGTATTCGACTGACATAAGCGTGTACTGGGGGTAGCCGTCGGGCCAGCGCACTACGTAGTCCTCCAGCGGCGCCGCCCTCCCCCCTGCGATTGTGTAGATTTCCCTAAGCGCCGCCACCGCGTCCTCCTCCCTCTCCGCCGTTACAACGATGTTGTTCAAGTATATCGCGGCGGTGTACTTCTTGCACTTAACCACAGTTTTATACCGCTGTTTGACAACTGCGCAGCCCTCCGGCGCGGCGATGGCGACGTCTCTGTGGAAAATCCAGGCTGGGAAGTTGTACGACCTCACGGAACTTATATACGCCTGCGTTATAATATTTCACGTGTACGAGGAGGCGGTAAAAGCCCTGCTCCCGTATATCACCACAGCCGCGGCGCTTGTCGTATTCGGCACTGGCTTTGCGACTGCGCTGATCAGGCGGAGGATCGCCCCCTCTGTTGCGCTGATAATAGCCGCCGCGGCTTTCTACGCCGCCGGGTCTATAACCGTAGGCGGCCTCGCCCCCGACGCGCTGATAAAAACCGCCCTGGCCCAGCTGGACGGGGCGATTGAATACTTCGCATCCGGCGCGGCGCTGGGCGACAGGATGACAAACGCAATGGCCACGGCAAACGCCGCGTCAGACTGGGGACGGGTAGTGGCCAGGTTTGTAATACCCGGCGCGACGACTGTGCTGAAAACCCCCGTTGCCCAGGCGGTTTTATTCGTCGCCGACTGGTTTATAGAGACGTTTCTCAACTGGTTCCGCAATTTTTACAAAGTCATGGTCTCTATCGTTTCCTACCTCATGGCCCTCCGGTACATCCTCCTCTACGCCGCGCTGGTGGCCCCCACAGCCGCCGCGGTCTTGGCGGTAATCGGCTGGGGAGACCGCAGGACTCAAGCCGTCTCTGTCTTCGTCTTATTCCTCCCCATCGCCCTAGCTGCCGCGGTCTACCTCACAGGCGATATCAACCTCGCCGCCGTCACTAAGATGAATACTACAAACGCCAACGTGGCATACGTCGAGGCCGACACAGACGGCCCCCCGCTCGTCTTCACTGTAGCCGGCGTGTACAACGGCACGCGCTACACCGCCTCTTTCACCAAAGTCCTCCCTGCCTTTGTCTCCGAACGGGGCCGCTTCTACTTCACCGCGCTCTACGACTACGTTAGGTTTCAAGACGCAAACGGCGTGTGGAGGATAGTGCCGCTTAAAAGCGGTGAGCACGACGTCTTGTACAGCCGTATGGAGCTTTTAGAAGTGGCGTGGAGAGACTTGGCCCTCCCGCTGAATTTCACAGAGATAAGCTACGCCCCAACCGCCACAGCCGCGCCGCAAAACCTGTCTGCCTCATACCAGCTCTTCTACGCCTTTGGCAACTTAATAGCTTACAACGGCACCCCGGTTCTCTACCCAAAGACGTTTATCTACTACCAGTTCCCCGCCGATATTGAGTGGTCTGGCTGGACGTATCTAGCCAAGCCAAAAAGCGCCGTGGTTGAAAAAGGCGAGAAGCGCGTTGTGTTTGAAATTACGTGCACCTCGCATACATACGCCGCCGAGGCCTCTGGCTACGTCTATGAAAGCTCTGCGTGGACTTGCACGCCGAAGTCGGCGCCGCGCGTTGCGGGCACGCTTGAAAGCGCCAAGATGACAGTCGCCTCTAAGAGCGGCTACATAGCGTCGCTGAGCTTATACACGTCAGAAGACAAGTGGCTGCACAACGCCGCGTACTGGCCGGCCGTCCACTACGACCTCAAGCGGAGAAACCTCACCGACAGCGCGGGCACAGGCGCAGAAGAGCTAGACGCCTTCCTGACCGCGTTTAGAGCGCTGTTCAAAGAAAAACAAGAGTACAATATAACCTCCGCGGAGCAGTACAAATTCGACATCTACATCTCCGCAGTGCCTAAGATAGTGTGCGAACGAGTGGGCAACGACACTGTGTGCTTCGAAGTCAGAGCGGAGAGGTCTTTCACCGTGCGGGTAGAGGCGGTTTTCAAACCAGCCACGCCGCCTGGCTTCTACCTCTGGCAGACGCCGCCGCCGTATGACCTCATGAGCAACAAATCCCTCGGCCACGTCCTCATGGCCTCTTTTATAGGCGATAGGGACAGACTGCTTCTAGAGGCGCTCGCCAGTCTGTTCAAAACAGACGTCAGGCTCGACTTCGGCCTCAGGGCGTGGTTTAACACCACGCGGAGCGGCCTCGCCGCCTCCTACGGAGGCGCTGGCTGCGAGCTGAAGACGCCGCAGGTTCCCGTATTTGCGGCGCAACTCTGGCTCGGCGCTACGTTTGTCAGAAGCCTCCTCGAGCCGGCCCGGGAGGCGTGTGAATACGTAATGGCGGCACAGGGGTATCTGACCGCCCTCGGCTGGAACCTCTTCATAGCCGTGCTGATGCTCGCGGGCATAACCGCCGCCCTCGGCTACGAGAGCAAGAAGGAGGAGGAGCTGGCCAGAGCCGAAGGCGCGCTTAGGTTGCAGGCATACGCCGTGACTGTATTCGCCGTGCGCAAGCCGTATGAATTCCTCGCGCTCCTCCGCAGAAACGCAGCGCAGGTCGCAAAGAAGCCAGTCGACACGGCTGAGAAAATCACCCGGGCGGCCCAGGTAAAAGCTGTAGCGAAGGCCGTGGCGGGGAAGGTGCCCATGGCCCTCTACTACGCGGCCCTCCTCTGGTCGGCGGATATCTTCCTGGCCTACAAGTGGATGGCGCTGGGAGCCGCCAGGCTCTACGGCAACGTGCCGGACGGCGCCGTCACTCTCCGCGGCAAAGCCGCCGCGGCGCTTAGGGCTGTCTTCACCCCCAGCAGGTACGCCGTATACGCAGAGATCGCCTACCACGCGATGAAGCTGAACTACGTGTCTCTGGCCTCGTACCTGGCCGAGTTCAGAGGGGCGCTCGGCACGCACTTCGGAATGCTTGCGGATAGATACGGCACGAAGTTCGCCGTGCTCTGGACGCTGACGCGCCTAAGGCCGCCGAAAGACGACAGAGAAGCCATTACATTCGCCTACCAGTTTAGAATACCGCTGAAGCCGCTGCCGATCGACAGAGAGACTTTGGAAGAGGCGGCCAGAGAGCTGGAGGCCGGCCCCGCCGAGGTTCTCGCGAGGATCTCCGGAGTTAAGAATGCAGATGCGGTGAAGACGTTGCTGGACTTCGACATAGAGCCGCACCACATTATGTACTACGCCTATTTGGCCAGGAAGGAGAAGCCGAGGGGGTACATCCTCCCCTGGGTCTATCTGTACTACGCCGATAGGAAGCCGGAGCTGGCAAACGCCGCGCTGGAGCTGTACGGCACCCAGGCCTGGGCTGTCTTAAAGCGCTTCGGCGACCCGGACAGAGTTGAAAACGTCTTGGCTAAATACCTC
>JAWBJM010000076.1:0-7436 GCA_038832545.1 Pyrobaculum sp. | reverse complement strand
ATCCACGCCATTATTTGTGAATTTGTCCCCACGTCTGGGGCTGGTATGTCTACTAAGTCGCCTATAAGTGGAGCAATAGCTCTGACGTATCCTCTCGAGAGTTGTTCTAACTCTCGTATAGAGAGTTTTTTAGGATCTACTCTCACAGCCCCCTTAGCCCCTCCATATGGAATACCGGCGAGGCTATTTTTAAGAGTCATTAACGTAGCCAAAGCCACGTCATCACTAAGAGTAACCTCAGGATGAAAACGAATACCACCTTTAAAAGGCCCTAAAACATCACTATGCTGAACACGATAACCCTCGAAAAACTGTATCTTACCGCCCCCTGTTTTCACTGGAATATTTACAACTAAAACGCTGTGGCTTAGACAAAATGTCGTATAGCTCTGGCGGAAATCCGCCTAACTCAACCCCCCGTCTTATAGTAAAGAGAGTATTTTAGAGAAAGGCGTTTGTGATATAAACGCCGGATGTATAGGCCATGTACGACTTCTACTAAACTATTTAAAAATATTTATTTATATAGTGAGTATATAGCCCTATATATTATGTCGCTATGCATTTAAGGACAGTAGAGTCTCTTATCTATGTCTAAATATCTTGGAATTGACGTAGGCGCTACTTGGACACGCGCCGTTGTTATAGATGAATACGGTAGATTATACAATAGGATAAAGATTAGAACTACTGAAGATCCGCTGTCTCAAATAGCAGAAGTTGTAGCCAACTGGGAATTTAAAGCCGTGGGGGTGGGGTCTATAGGTCCACTAGATCTCAGAAAAGGTTGGGTTGTGAACTCTCCCAACTCGCCTTCGCGTAGTTTTCCACTAGTCGAGCCTTTGAAAAAATTAAATAGGCCAGTAGTTGTCGCCAACGACTGCGTCGCCGCTGTCTGGGGCGAATACGTCTTTAAACACGGCGTAGAGAATCTTGTCTACGTCACTATCTCTACAGGTGTGGGAGTTGGCGCAATTGTCAACGGGGTGTTGATTCTTGGAAAAGACGGCAATGCGCACGAACTTGGGCACGCAGTGATCAACTTTAGGGAGGGCAGACTGTGTGGATGTGGTGGTAGAGGCCACTTCGAGGCCTATGTAGGCGGTGCCCACCTCACTACTTTTTACAAAGAAGAAACAGGTCGAGATGTGAAAAATCCAGTAGATATTTTTAATCTATATAGAAAAAATGATTTAGAGACAAAGAGATTTGTTAAAACATGGTTACAAGCATTGGCAGCGGGCTTAGCTACTGTCATCGCAGCCTATGACCCCGAGTTGCTTATAGTCGGCGGCTCAGTGGCTTTAAGTAATTGGGACATCATTGAGAATGAACTACCCCATATGTTGAGACAATATTTAGGCGTAAGAGAGCCTGAAATAACAATAGCATCGTTCGGCGACGATGAAGTGGCCGTGGGGGCGGCGGCCTTGGCTTACAGAGTTCCAGAGACTTTGAAAAAATTTGGATATCCAAGATAGAAAAATTTAAATTAGGTCGATTAGAGGGGGTTTAGTATGGTGCGTCGTTTTAAACGCAATATTAAATACAGACGTGGAAGTAGAACACATGGATGGGGGAGAGTGGGGCAACATAGGAAGAGCGGAAGCTCAGGTGGCAAGGGAATGGTCGGATTTCATAAACATAAATGGTCATTGGTAATGAAATACGGCGAGAGCGGGACGGGTTGGCCTTTCTACGGAAAACATGGCTTTAAACAACCAAGAGGAATGATATGGAGACCTATAAACGTGGGTAAACTTGTCGAAGTAATTAAAGAAATGAAAAGAGAGGGAAAAGTAATAGAAGAGGAGGGGAGGTATGTAGTACATTTAGTAAAACTGGGCTATAATAAACTATTAGGTGGTGGCGAAGTCGATATACCTATTGTAGTCTATACTCCAGCGGCTAGCAGGTCGGCCGTGGAAAAAATTGAAAAAGCAGGTGGGGAGGTGAGAGTGGTAGGAGTCCGGCTATAATGAGTGTTAGTATTCTTACGATTCTTCCCACTGTATCGAGACCTCAGAGAAGACTCCCACTGTCTCGTAGACTCTTCTGGACTTTCATAGTAGCTACAGTATACGTATTGATGACAATAACGCCGTTGTATGGAGTGGCTCATAAACAAGAAGTTGGCGTCCCACAAGTGCAACAGTTGTTATCTATTATTTTCGGCATGGCCTACGGCACATTGGCGCACCTAGGGATTGGCCCGATAGTTATAGCGGGCATATTACTAGAGGTTTTGGCTTTTTCTGGAATTCTAAAGCTAGACTTAAATAAACGAGAAGATAGACTAAAGTTTACTCTTTTACTTAAGTGGCTTGCTCTAGGCATCGCCTTAGTTGAGGCATTAGCGTACGTGTTAGGGGGGATGTTGACGCCGGTCTCTCCCTTGGCGGGTGTATTGATAATTATACAGTTGTTAATTGCGACATTGATAATCATATTGTTAGACGACATAATGTCTAAAGGCTGGGGGTTGGGCAGTGCCATAAGTCTTATAATATTTCTAGGCGTCGCTAAACAGATATTTCTCAGTCTATTCTCTTGGGATGTAGTAGTAGACGTAGACGGAGTTTCTCATATCGTCGGCCTTCTACCAGCTTTAGGAGTCGCCATGTACGACTTAGTGTCAAAAGGAGATATTACACAATTAGTTGCCTTAGTGAATAGACCTGTAGAACTGCCTGGCCAAGGGGGAGTGACTTACCTACCGGATATTTTTGGCCTCGTGGCTACTGTTTTGTTGGCGTACATAATTCTATATTTAGAAATGATGAAAGTGAATATACCAGTGGCTGCCGGACAATACAGAGGGATTAAATTCACCATACCGCTAAAGTTTGTATACGTCTCAGTACTGCCCATAATATTTACGACGTACTCACTTCTATTAATAGGCCAATTACTTCTACCATTCTACCACGGCAACCCAGTGGTACAAACAATTGTAAACGTGATCTTCTTACCACATAGAGATTTCTTTCAGCTACACTACGTAATACTTCACTACGTCCTTTATGTTGCCTTAGCGATTGCTTTTGCGTGGATCTGGGTACAACTAGCGGGCCTTAGTGCAGAAGACCAAGCTAGACAATTCACTAGATCTCAACTACATGTGCCCGGTTTTAGACAGAGCGAGAAAGTGTTGGCCAAGATATTAGAGAGGCCTATCAACGCCTTGACTATAATAAGCGGCTTCATAGCTGGGTCGTTTGCGGCTTTGGGGAATATATTAGGAGTTTGGGGCAGCGGCGTGGGTTTGATATTATTAGTAGAAATCGCCTTGCAATATTACGCCATTTTGGCGAGGGAACAGATTATGGACATGTACCCAGGTCTTAAACAACTACTAGGGCAGTAAGTTAATAAACCCCGTAGAAATAACCACAACATGGGCGGTAGACAAAGGACGTCTCTATTTATGACTACTGAAGAAGAAGCCAAGAAATTGGGCATAGAGGTAGAGGAAGAAAAGAAAAAGAAAGAGGATAAAAAGAGTGAGAAGCAGAAAAAGAAATAGGTGTTTTCAATAGCGATACCTCACGACGTTCTCTTTGAAGCCCCGGACGAGGCTAGTAAAATACGTAAACTAGGCTATATCGCCAGGGCTGCGGCAGTTTTTAAAGTTGAGAAAATTATTATATATCTCTATGGAAGGACTAATTGGGACGACGTAGATTTAATGAAAAAAATATTTGAGTATTTAGCCACTCCTCCATATCTAAGAAAGAGGATTTATAAACTAGACAGTAGATTAAGACTTGCTGGACTACTGCCACCTCTTAAAATCCCTAGTCACGTAGTGGACCCCGAGCCGAGGGTAGGGGAGATTAGAGAGGGCATAGTGGAGAGATGGGACGGGTACTATTCCATAGTATATATAGGGGGTGGTAAATACGCCAAAGTCCCAAGGCCCCGCCCGGTGGGGTCAAGGCTTTTGGTTAGAATTGAGGCCCCCACTGCCAGACCAGACACATACAGGGCCTCTATATATCAAGGCCCGCCGCCGACGTATTGGGGGTATAAAGTAGAGGTGAGACAAATCGACGAACTATTCAGGGGATTTGACACAGTGGTGTTAACTGGGAAAGAGGGGAGGTCTGTGTGTCAGACTCGACTCAAGACAAGTGGGGAGGTGCTTGTGGTATTTGGAGGGCCTAGGAGGGGGGTTGATGAAATTCTACAAGAGGCAGGTGTTAAGCCCCCCGCCGAGTTGATAAACTTTGTGCCAAACCAAGGCACTGAGACGATTAGGACAGAGGAGGCTATTTTTATCGTGCTAGCGGTTTTGAATTATTTAAATAACTGTAAACCCCTCTAGTTTTACCTCTCTTTCTACTTTTTTGTGTGGCCATACCTTCACCTTCTTTAAATATGCCCCCTCTCCTACAGATACGTCATCTGCCAATACGCTGTCTTCTATAATTGCCCCCTCTCTTATGTGTACATGACGCCCTATAATTGATCGATGTATTACTACGCCTTTTTCAATATATGATCTATCCATCACGACGGAGTCTTCAATTTTGCTTTTTTCACGTATTATCACGTAGTTGTCTATCACTGAGTTTTTTATATAGGTGTCTTGCCCTATCTGTACATGTCTTCCAATCAACACAGGTCCCTCTATTTTAATAACGTTGCGTCTAATGTCGTCACTTATTTTTGACTTCAAAGATTTTGACTGTTCGCTCGTGCCTTGTGCATATACGCGCGGCGCTATTTCATCGGCCTCTAGCTCGGCTGAGGATAAATGCTCCAATAAATAGTATATTGCTTTTAGATAACGTTCAGGCGACCCTACGTCGAACCAATAGTCTTTAGTTATAAATCCATACACGGGAAGACCGTTTTCAATTATAGACGGAATTACGTCGCCGCCAAAGTCTAATTTGCCTTCTTCGTATAGTTTCTTTCCCACCTCTCCTTGGAAGAATTTTTTAAAATCTTCAGAGAGTAAGTAGAGACCTGTGTTTACTAAATTACTAGGCGCCTCTTCTCTCTTCTTAGGCTTCTCTACAAATTTTAAAATACGTAAATCCTCGTCAACTGCCGCAACTCCGTACTCCACTAGATCTCCTAACTCTTCTTTAAGAGCTATTGTGAGAAACGCCTTTTTTGCAATATGTAGTTTATACATCTCTTCTACGTTGAGTCTAAAGACGTTGTCTCCTTGTATTACTAATACAGGTTCTTCTATGTCGTAGTATTCTAATGTGGCTAACACAGCCTCTGCGTTTCCACGTGTGTCTACCCGAGGCATGTAGCGGATTCTAACCTCTGTGCCGTACTTAGCCGAGAACCAACTCCCCTCTCTGAAGTAATCATAGATGTCTTTATAGTTGTGATACCCCCTCACGCCGAAGTAAAACTCCCTCACTCCTTGCTGAGCCAGATGTAGAATAGAAAGCTCTACCAACGGCCTGTTTAAAAACCTCACCATTGCTTTAGACGTCTCTACGGTGAGCGGCCTGAGTCTCACAGCCTCGCCGCCCACCGGGATTATTGCAACTCTAACCATGAAAAATATTGTGGATAAAATAAAAATTTTAACTCGTAGAGGCCCTAAAATATGCGTAAGTACGTGCCTTTTCATAACATTGTCTAAGCATTTCTACAGTATTTTCTATCCTAAACCTCTGGTTGACGTACTTCACTATGTATTCTCTAGGGGGTAGTTTATACAGACCACTCGCCACTTTTTCTAACGCCTCGCCAAGACCTCTCACGTCATCTACATCTACTAAGACGCCCACTTCTCCCACTACTTCCGGCAGACCACCGGTCTTTGATGCAATTACTGGAGTCCCCAACGCCATGGCCTCTATTGCAGAGATGCCGAAAGGCTCCCATCTTGACGGCATAACCAACGCCTTTGCCACGTAGTGAAGTGCTTTATACAACCTCTGCGGGAGCCTGGCCTTGGTCAACGCGGCCTTCCCCCCTCGCTCGGCTACTAGCCTCATGACGTATTCTTCATACTCCCACTCCCCCGCCGAGACGCCGAGAATTAACAAACGGGCAGAGGGGGCGTAGTCAAGAGCTTTTAACGCCACGTCAAAGCCTTTTTGAAATGTCAACCTACCAGCCGCCAAGTATAACTCCCCACCTCCATCAAGCCCGCCCACAACGCCGTATTTCTCTACCTCTCTTACCAACTGCCATCTGTCGTTGAGAGACACGTCTCTCACTTCGTCTAAACTCCAGTCTGTAGAGTTGTAAACTACACAAGTCTTGTCTCTAAGCCAGTGCCCATGTTTTTTTAAAATCTCCTCCAAGTAGCCGTAACTGACTGTCGAGACGACGTCGGCCTCAACTACGCCAAATCTCTCCACATTGCCCCACGCCCCGTCCCACACAGTTTTATAACGCTCCCATTGATGACAACACACTCTCCACACTAAGTGGTCTCTGTCCTTCAAGCCTGCCCACTCGGCGTAGTGCCAAGGAAATGAGTAGTCCCAAGAGAGGTGTATTGTAAACACCACGGGGAGAGCCACTCCCCACCTCTCAGCTAAGTCTTTTACAGCCACGCCTGCTAGAACAGTAGGCCAGTCATTAATATGTACTAAGTCGGGTAGGCCGAACTTTTCCACAAAGGCGGCTACTCCCCTCGCCAAAAGGGCCGCCTTTTCCTCTATATATTCATAAACTCCCCACCTGTCGAATACATGCCCCGTGGCGTAGTCCAAGCCTTTAAACAACACTACCTTTACCCCCTCGAGAAATGCCAACTCTGCCCCTAAGCAATATGGATACCTCCCCCCGTCTATTCCCACTCTTTCGCCACATGTATAAAACTCAAGTGGGTATAAATTAAAGCCTCTAGAGGGGTCTAGATGTCTTCCGTGACTTGGCATTAGTACTGTCACGTCGTAGCCTCTTTTAGAAAGGCCCACTGCGTACTGCCTCACGGCCTCTCCTAAGCCCCCCACTTTCGCGACGCCGGCGTATTCAACAGTTATGATATAGACACGGCGTATACGCTCAGGTGCGTACATTAAAAAAACATACGGCGGAGATTTATATACAATTAGATACAAAGCCCTTGGCTAAATTAATAACACAGCTCTGCCCACAACGGCGCCTCTCTCCATGTCTAAATGCGCCTTTGCAGCATCTTCAAGTCTATACTCTGTATAAATCGGCTTCACCAACCCCCTCTTTAATAAATCCAGCGCTTCGTACACATCCCAAGGCCTAAAGGCCATAGTTCCAAAAACTTTTAGCTGTTTTAGAATAATCAAGGCTGGGCTAATTGTGGCTTTCTCCCCCGTAACGTTGCCGATCACAGCCACTTGACCCCCTCTTTTCACTAGCCGTAGGTTCTTCATGACGTATCCGTAAACGACCTCTTTGAGGAGAACCTTAGCGTAGGAAACAGTTACACCTAATTCGCTTGATCTTTCGTCGTAAACAACGTAATCAGC
>JAWBJM010000075.1:0-7447 GCA_038832545.1 Pyrobaculum sp. | reverse complement strand
TAATCCCCCTCCTATTCAGTTTGACCATGCTCTCATTCTATCACGACTTTCCTCTCAATGAGTAGCTTCTTCTCCTCCTCCACAGTTGGCTTCTCTGGGCTACAGCCTATGAGCTCCATTGCTCTCCTCACGTACATCAAAGACATCTTTGCAGCAGGAATACTCCCATAGTGCTCGATCAGGTGTTTCTCCAGTGCTTTGAGCAGTTCACAAGCCTTGAACCGAGGTAACTCCTCGGACAACGCCACCCCCTAGGAAACCATAATAGCATTCAGCTTAATAAGTCCACCAGAACACAGATAACACTAGGTGGTTCAAGTGACCGAGAAGATGTCGAAGCACAGTATCTGCATACTACTCAAAGCCTTTGAAACATGCGTATCAGAGAACGGGGGAGACCCCTACCTCATCGAGAAGGCTATGGAGCTAATCGGTTGCAACGAGGAAAACCTAGATCAGTAAAACCTCCCCCCTCCCCCTTTTCTCTTCACATAGCACATTACATAGATACATATCTCAATTAGAGTAAACATGTGATTCTAACAATTCATATCACACGTTATATTTTCATTTTTTGTTTTAAAGTTCACAAGAGGGAAAAGATATTATCTTTTCATTTCTCTTATCAAGCGTTAAGCGAAATAGCGCTTTAGACAAAAAAACGTTATACAAAAAACACGTGTTTCAAACAATTCAAGAACACACGTTATACAAAACAAAAAGCTTTTAAGCAAAAGTGAGATATGAAATAAGTGAGTGAGAGTATGGCAATAGCAATAGACATAGAAAAAAGCATTAGGAGCGAATTAAAGACAATAGTGAAAGAACTAGTTGATAACTACGATCTCTATGATATCGAATACGATCTTGATATTGATCAAGAGCGAAAGGAAATAAACATAGTGGTAAACATTTACACGGATAAGGTTATGGAAATTTCAGAGCATTGCAGCGTAGACATAGAACAATTAGAGTACATTAGCGATATAGAAATACCCGATCACGTTAATGACATAGATGATATAGATGATCCCGAGTTGAGAGAAAAAGTAGAAAAACTAGTAGATGAATTGTATGATCAATGCATAGATGATACACTGAGTGAGATCAATGAGAATGCGATACACATTGATATGAGAGTTACTAGTGATCTAGTTGAAATCTACAGTGAGCCGATCACGTGTGATGGTGATTATTGTAAAACCGGCGGGCAATTGACAATAGTAATAAAATCGCTAGACTACAGTGATATACAATATGCATTGTACATTATAAAGAACGCGATCAAGCTCTATCTTGATCTACACTTTAACTAGCTTTTTTTACTCTAAGTTCTTTTTCACACTATTCATTTTCATATTCATTTTCACTAGCTTATCCTTTAATAAAATCAAAATCACTATGCAAAAAACCAACCCCCTATCCTAGTTAGACCCTATTGTTAGACACACATTATACAAAAGGTTAAGCTTATAAGTTAGTGATAGATAAGAGATATGTGAGTGAGAGTATGAGAGTAGAGGGATATGTTACGGACAAATTCAACATCTACAAGTTTGTTAGAGACATACTTGGTCCTGAGAGCTTGGAAAATGTTGCAACAAATGCATATGGTGCTATTGCGATTCGCACATGGACATGTGGATGCACAGTTGCACGCAGAGCTATGCTTGACCTTAGAACCGGTGTATACTATTTGTATGATGAGTATGAACCGTGTGAGCAACACAAGAACATAGCACTAGAACTATCGAAACAACTAAAGAAAAAAGTGCAAATGAAAAGAAAATAGCTTTTTTCTTTTACCATTATAACTTTTCTTTTTTGTTTTCTCCTATTCAATGAGACATAACAGATTAACATAGTAGTGTTTAGATATCAGTTACTCGTAACACTGTGTCATTAGACGTTACTACTGTAAGCACTATGAATTGTGTTTAAGTGCAATATAAGAGCAATCAATGTTCCATGCATGTTTTCAATAAAGCGTTACAGATTTAAAGAGTATGTACATCATTACAATAGAACATCACAGGTTTAAGCAAATATACATGTTTTCAATCGGACATTACAGGTTTCAAAGAGATGGTACTGTGTACAGGGATTTGCACGCTTGAGCAGTTAACACATCTACGTCAATGTTCACATGGTGTTCACGTGAACAGAGACCTTGAAGGGTATATAAGGGGCTTTTCCCAATGAGAGAGGTGTGAGGTGTGAGAATGAAAGGTAAGAAAGAGAAAATAGTGATAGAGCTAGAGGAACCGCTCGCCAGCTGGCTGGAGGTTATCTCTAAGCAGATGGCTATGAGACCGGCTGATGCTGCGAAATTCATTCTGTGGAGATGGTATGAGATGTGGTTACACGGATACAACGCAGCCAAGTATCCAGAATTGTACGGGATCGGTGAGCAATAATGAGAATACAAGGTAAGTACGTGAGTATCGAAACAGAGGTAGACCACGATGATCTGAGAAAACTAGCAGACTCTTTCAACAGAGTAATCGAGAACACGAAAGAGCTGAAAGAGCTACTGGAGGACAAGGATCTCGAGAGAAAGCTATTCAGGGTCTGGTTTGTGCTAGAGAGATACATGGTGAACGCGTTCAGCACAGCAGTGTATTCAACGCTAGACGTTAAGAGTATGGTCTACATTCCAGAAGTAGCATCACAGTACAAACTGCTACACTACTACGTTGTGAACATAGATGAAAAGCTATACGCTATATCGCTAGTCTACGATCCATTCGAAAGATCGTTCTTCAAGATAGTAGTAGAAGCTGTTGATCCACTTTACGCTATGAAACTCAAGTAGTCTTTTTTGACTTTTCACTCTTTGTTCTCTTTCGATTCATCTTTAGCTCTTTTCTACTTCAACTGTTTAACCGTATTCTTTCTATCTATTCTTTCGTTTGAAGAACTGCAGTTATGCAAAAACCATCAAACCCTGTCCTATTGTAGATTCTCTTTATACAAAAGGATAGGTTTATAAGTGAACAAAAAAAAGAGATAAGTGAAAGGGGTGTGGTATGAGTGAGAATAGGTTAGCTAGGTTAGAGTACTACTATGCTAAGACGTTTGCTAATGCTGTGAAAATACTGAAAAGCGTGCTATTCCGCGATGCTGTATTTAGAGTTACAAGAGAGGGGATCATCGCTAAAGGATTAAGTCTTGATTCTACACAGTACATAGAGGTCTTCATGCCAAGGGACTACTTCAACACATACGATCTACTCAGTGATAGCGTTGAATTCTCAATAGACCTGGATGAGCTGCAAAGAGCGCTTAAGGGCTTAAGACGCGATGAAAAAGTAACGATCACAGTGTACGATAACGCGGTATGGTTTAGCATTGGAAACGCTAGTTACGCGTTCTATGACACTAAACCATCGAAATCACAACCACATGATATCGAAATAAGCGTTAAACACAGTGTTAAAGCTACTGTTGATACTGAGATGTTACACAGAATTGCTAAATTCGTTAGCGAATCGTTTAGTACGTACTACGAGCAAGCACTAGAAATAGAATCAAAGAAAGATCAACAGTACATCACTATCAGAGCAAAAAACGCTGAGTTCAAGATGATCGTAACAGATCTAAGCATGTCTGAAGAAGACACTGTAGTATCATACTATAATGCTGAAAAACTAGCCGAATTTACTGAAAATATACGTAGATTATCGAGAACAGCTATACTGATGTACGCTAGAGAATCACCACTAGAATTACTAGTAGACGATCGCAACATAAAAGTGAGATACTTACAAGCACCAATGATCATATAGTTTTTTCTCTTTTTTTCACCTAGTTCTTTGATCTTTTCCTCTATTGATCCCTTTCCTCTTTCACACTCTCTTTCGTACAACAAATCTGCAATTATGCAAAAAGCCAAGCCCCCTATCCTACTGTATTATACAAAAAGTTAAGCTTATAAGTGGGTTTGGGGAAAGAGAAAAGTGAGAGAGGTGAGAAAATGTATGTTAGGGCTATTCTCGTTGATAGGAGAATAAGTAGGGGATACTACACCTACGAACTAGTTTTAATATTAGTTCGTGATGACGGTAAAGTAGTAAAGGATAGCGAAATATACGGTGAAGTTGGACAATATGGAGATCCAAGGATACATGTACCATACGATGCAGCATTACAAGAGCTTCTCAGAAGAAACAACATAGCAGAAGACGAAATAACGGAAAGTTACAGCTGCGGGGGTTCTTTCCAAGAAGATTGCCCTGAGGATGTAGAAAAACTACTAATCTCTGATCCATAGTTTTTTTCTTCTTGTTTCTTTTCCTTTCCTCTTTCTCTCTTTCATACAATAAATCTGCAATTATACAAAAACCACCAAACCATGTCCTATTGTAGATTCTCTTTATACAAAAAGATAGACTTATAAACCCCTAAACCCCTGAGAGAAAAGTGAGAGAGGTGAGAATGTGAAGGTAAAGTACAAAATCAGCAAAGTGATACATGATGCCCTACTCGATATATTTTATGAAACAAAGGAGGTTGAAGACAACTGGAATTTAGCACAGATCTACGAAAAAGAAAACGAAATTGTCTATAGAACGTGCTGCAACAATGAATGGTTTGTGGGGCACGATGGGCAAAACTATTATTTCGGATACAGAGGAACGCGGAATGGTTTCATCAGGGTACAACCATTCCGTGATAGCAGATACGGTGTACCAAGATTTTATCTCGATTATCCCTCTGAACCATATCCGATATGGAAAAACACAATGGAAATGTGGATCTGCATTAGAAGCGATTACATCAGTAACATGGACAACGATAATGATAATGATGTTAGGAGAATTTGGCTTGACTTTACAATTGACGGTTACGACCGTGAAGAAGAGAAAGAAGTAACGTTCAACTACATCTGTTACGAGTTACTGAGGTTACTGGAGTACGAGACAACGCTACCGAAGAACATTGTTCATCCGCTTGATAGAGTAGAAACAACGCTCGTTGATGACAAGATTGCCGTTATCATGCGCGGAAGAGATCTAGTATATCCGCTAATGGTAATTGAGTACAAGAACATGTACAAAAATGTACAAACAAAAAGAGAGAAAAGTTGTTAAGTTCTTAGAGTTCTTCAAGATATAGTTTTTTCTCTTTTCCTTTTTCCTTGTTTCATTCCTTTTCACAAATCTGTGGAAAGACGTTTCTGCAGAAACTCGAGAAGTTGCAGAATACATGTATAAAATATAAGATAAAATAAGAAATAAAAAAGAGAAAAGGAAAAGAGAAAAAAGATTTAGTAGTCTCCGACGAGATCATCTTCTATCAGAGATTCTATGAACTCTTTCGCTTTCTCACGTAGTTCTTCTTTTGTCATTTTTAGTGTTCTTATTCTCTCGTCTGCAAGTACTAGTTCTACTAGTTCATCCACAACTTCATCGAACAGTTCTTCTGCTACTTTCTCTCTTTCTTCTCTTAGCTCGTAGAACTTTTCAACTAGTTTCTCAAAGTCTTCAGCGGTCTTTACGCTTCTCATTAATTCAGCTATTTCTTTTGCTTCTTCATCAGTTAGCTCAACGTAACCGTGCCTATCACATCCAGTACCGTTCCACGAATCCCTCACAGTGTAGTACTTTAGTACGTTTTCATCGAGATCAAGCTCGAGGTTGTCTTCAACGTAGTTTCCGTAGGGGTAGATCGGTCTAACACGTTTTGCTAGTCTAATGTACTTACCCGTTTCCTTGACGTAGATCCACAGTGGACCCGTGTACAATATTGTTCTCTTATCTTCCATCACACACACCAATTCTTTCTTTTGTAACTGTTCACTTATAAATCTATCGTTTTGCATAAAGAGCTTTCTCCAGCGTAACGAATTCGGCACTTTTTGTATAACTTGATGACCCCTCCTGTAACACTCACTATGCAAAAAGCTGAATCCCTATCCTATTCGAGAACGCTCTTTAGACAAAAAGATATGTTTATAAGCTGGTAAGAGATAAGTGATAAGTGAAAGGGGTATGTACAATGAGTGAGAGTGAGAAAAAGGAAATAGAGAAGAACATCGAGAAGGCTAAGGTAGTGAGTGAGTACGTGAAGGACCTGCCGATCGGTCCACTGGAGAAGCAGATCTCTGTTGCAATAGCAACTCTGGGGGGCAACCCCGTGCCATTCCTGGTTGATGCTCTGAGCTACTACGAGACAATGAGAGCTGAGAGAGAGAACCCAGCACCAGAGCTACCAAGCGATTACACACCACTCGAGAGGATCATCCACGAGATGCTGATCGAGAACACTGGTGCAAGTATACTGGACTCAGGGGCTCTGTACGGTAGACACTGGGAAAGAAACAGAAAGATAGTGGACTTCAGAAAGACCCCCAGAGTTGAAGCAACCGTGTGGAAAGATGGATGGATAGACGTGAGAATAAACGTGTTCCACTTTCTAACTTGGGCATTAGACCGAGATGAACTGTGCGAGAAACTCGAGAAGGAGTTCTACGAGTTTGCAGAACAACACGATGGTACATGGTTTGATGTAATGAGAAAGTTTGCTAGCAAAGTTCTCAAGAAGAAGTACAATTACGAGGTACTAGGAGCGTGGAACACGTACAACTTCGACTGTAACCTTCTATCTCAGGACCTGCAGGGAATAACATTCGAAGTGTACGAGAACGGAGAGTACAAAGGAACGTACATTATGCTGCAGATCCACGGAGGATGCGATGTACGAGGCGGTTACACTAAACCGCGGTTCTTCAAGTTAGTAGTTGACGAGAGCGAATTCTACGACGAAATGTGCTCTTACACAATGATGTGCGATTGCACAACAGTCTACGTGAGCGATATCATTGAAGCGTACGACAACGAGAACAACGATGTTGAACTAGACGATGAAACAAAGCTACCGGTATACTGGAAAATAGTACCAAAGCATGAGAACGCAGAGAACTGGGAGTACAAGATCGTGTGTGAAAAGTGCAAAGCAGACGTTGAATTCAGATAGACCAAACCCTTTTTTTCTTTCTTTTCCCTTTTTCCTTTCCATTGTTTCCTCTTTGCGAAGCTTTCACGAGAGTGCTCTCACGCGTAAAATACATGTATAAAATAATATAAGATAAGTAAAAAATAAGTAAAAGGATAAAGGAGAGGAAAAGGAAAGGGAAAAGAGGAAAAAAGAGGTTGGATTTAAGACTTCAGCAGTCCTCTTCTTCATCCTCTTCCTCGGTTTCAGCCTCGATTTCCTCTATCTCCTCCTCTACACGCTTTAACTTCTCCTTGATCTCGTCAATTGATCTCGTTATGTACTCCATCTCATGTAGCGGTTTTTCAACCGCATCCTCGTACATTTTTACGACGTCTGATAGTATGTCTGCTGTGTACTTGGCGAACAACGGGAGTCTTTTGACGATCTCCTCTCGCACGAGAAGCAATCAAAAAAGACTGAAAGTCTTCGAGAGACGCTACATAACATC
>JAWBJM010000074.1:0-7468 GCA_038832545.1 Pyrobaculum sp. | reverse complement strand
GACTTCTAAAAGTCAAAGATTTGAGAGCATATTACATACACAAAGACAGAGTTGTAAGGGCAGTAGATGGTGTGAGCTTTGAGTTACTAGATGGTGATATACTTGGAGTGGTAGGTGAATCTGGCAGTGGGAAGTCATCATTGATCAAGGCGATAACAGCAAATTTTGAACCTCCTCTTAAGTATATAGATGGAAAAGTGTATCTCCAAGATATAGACTTGATTTCCCTTGGATATAAGAGAGTTAGATCCGAGATATGGGGGAAGAGATTAACTCTGATTCCACAGTATGCGATGAGCGCTTTACCAATGATAAAAAAGATCAAAGACATAGTTAGTGATATCTTAAAAGACAGGATAGGAATAAGTGAGAAAAAGGAAATTTATGAGCTGGCTGTTAAGAGATTAAAAGAATTAAATCTCTCAGAATCTATTCTTGAAATGTATCCATTTGAGCTTTCTGGGGGTATGCGACAAAGAGTGCTGATCGCGATAGCAACACTATTAAATCCAGATATACTTATCGCTGATGAACCCACATCTGCGCTAGATGTCTTAACACAAAAAAGAGTTCTTGAAACACTATTTACATTAAAAAAGAGGAGAATAGTAAAGAGTATTTTATTTATATCACACGATATAGCACTTGTAAGGCAAATAGCAAATAAACTAGCTGTTATGTATGCAGGTAAAATAGTTGAAAAAGGACCAACGGAGGATGTTATTAATGAACCATTGCACCCGTATTCGAAGTCACTTGTTTACTCGATTCTAACACCAGAATCGAAAACAATAGAAAGAGCCACTAGCCAAGCTATACGTCTTAAAGGCGAACCTCCAAGTCTTATAAATCCACCCCCTGGCTGTAGATTCAATACCAATTGTCCATTTGTAACTGAGATATGTAAGAAAGAAGAGCCTGTTCTCGAGAAGATCTCCCAGGAAAGATATGTAGCATGTCATATCTACGCAAATAGAGGATGATATGGGTGGTTGCATGTTAGAGGTTAAAAACGTCTCAAAAATATTCGTCATTGGAGGTTTGATCAAGAGACATAAATTAACTGCAGTCAAGGATGTGTCCATAAACGTAAGGGAAGGTGAAATAGTCTCATTGGTGGGCGAATCTGGCAGTGGCAAGTCTACGTTGGCGCGGATGATCTTGCGATTAATTCAACCAACTAGTGGTAGTATATTATTTCAAGGATTAGATATATGGGGACAAATACGTAGCCATAGAGATCTCAAATGGTATTGGAAAAACGTCAACGCTATATTTCAAGACCCGTATGGCTCATTTCATCCCACCTATAAAATTAAACATTTCTTAAACAGGATCTCAGAGTTAACCGATCTAAGTGCTAAGGAAATGACCAAAGATCAAATGATCAAGGAGGCATGTAAATTCGTTGGCTTAAAACCCGAGGAAGTTCTAGAGAGATATCCATTCGAATTATCCGGTGGAATGCTTCAACGGGTTCTCATAGCAAGAATACTATTGATTAAGCCTAAGCTCGTCATCGCGGATGAGCCTACAAGCATGTTAGATGCGGCACTCAGACTTTCGATCCTGGATATCATAAGAAAATTAAGAGACGAAGAAAAAATGTCAGTGATATTTATTACTCATGATCTTGGTCAAGCAATCTATGTTAGCGATAGAATCATTGTTATGTATAAAGGTTCTATTGTAGAGGAGACGACTCCAAGTGAGATCTTATCAAACAATATAAAACATCAATACACAAGGAGTCTACTGGACTCTATTCCTAAATTATATGCAAGTTGGTTTAGAGAATAAAACAATAAGTTAATTTTATCCCCACAAAATTTGGTTTAATTGTTTAAAAAAATAGCGTAAAGTTTAAATACCCTGAGTTTATTTTAAAAAGAAGGGTGAAACATTTGACTATCAGATCAAACAAGCCCCTAATCTTCCTAACATATATCCTTGCAGGAATTTTATTAGTCCCATACATTATAGCACCTATTGTATCGATAATCACTGCGCAAGCATGGCCACGTGAAGAAACTGTTATCATCTCATCATCATGGGGGGCTCCAGTTGGCTTCAACCCGTTGTTACCAACCGGTGTTGCATGGGGATCAACATTCACAGGAGCGAATCTCGTGTATCCTAGATTATATGTATACTCACCTGTGCTAAATCAATGGATACCATATCTTGCAGATGAAATAACCTGGGTAAGTCAATACTCGATGAAGATTACCCTAAAGAGATATGCATATTGGTGGGATGGTTTGCCAATAACCTCGGAAGATGTAAAGTTCACCATGGAGTTGTTTAAGTTATGCCCTGGTATGGGAAGCTGGATCTGGATACACATTGATACCATCGAGACTCCAGACCCGTATACTCTAGTATTTAACTTTAAACCTGAGACATTCAACCTTTACAGGATCTCCTTGTTACTAGAATTCTTAGTTCTACCTAAGCATAGATGGGAGTCTTTGTTTAACGATTATGGTTGTGGGTTAATGACAGAGTTTAGAGACGATAACCCAGAGCAAATAGTAGGGGGAGGTCCATACAAACCTATTTATATTTCACCAACTTTATATGCCTATCAAAGAGTTGACAACTGGTGGGGAGCGAGATACTGGGGCTTGCCAGCACCTAGGTATGTTGTGCACCCAGTTCCAATAAACGACCCTCAGGTTGCAATGGAATTTCAGAACAACAATAGAGATACGATGTCCCATTACATCGCTAGTCCATGGCTAGTATATCAGACTAATCCATTACTTGGAACATGGGACCTTGAGACGTGTCCTCCATGTCATGCTACTGCTGCCATGTTCTTTATTGCTATTAACTTTAAAGCTGGGTGGCCTTTAAACGATACTGAGATTAGAAGAGCCCTATACTATTCACTATTAGCGAACAACAAGGAGATCATAGAGAAAATAAATGAGATAGGTTATACTAATACATGTAACACCAATATACTACCAGTACCACTTGTTCCAGGTTTACACGATGAGTATATCGCATGGGATCTTGTTAATGAGTTCCTCAGCCAGGCAACCATAGAGAACGCCAAGGCAATATTGGAGAGAAAGGGCATAATCGATAGAGATGGTGATGGAATAAGAGAACTACCTGATGGGAGACCATTCAGGATTAAGATGATGACGGGTGCTGGTTGGGCACCACCACTTGCTGCATTGAATATCATAGCTGAGTGGTGGAGAACACAACTGGGGATAGATGCAGTTGTGGAGACATATGAAGGACCTGTGGTTATAAGTAAAACGAATAATGGGGATTACGAGATAACATATGGAGGACACATCGCTGTGTGGTATAACCCGGCATGGCCATGGCAAGGCTTCGCAGTATGGATGGACTCAAGACTACCGAAGACAGCTGGTAGCGGGCCCGTAACCTACTATGAGAACCCAGACGTTCTCTCCATTTTAGATCAAGCTGCTAAGGCAACAACAAAGGAGGAGAGAATTGCGCTATTTAGACAACTGCAGGAGATCTGGCTAAGAGATCTACCAGCACTTCCATTAATGCAAAGATTCGACTTATATCACTATGGAGAAAAATACTGGGTAGGGTGGCCTAATAAGTATCGTGTAGAGAGATTTGGAGCTTGGTATGCAACAGATATACACACAGGCTTTGTATTTACCTTGTTCCAGTTAATACCCGCTAAAGACCTACCATCCTATGAACCACATAAACACCCACCAAGAATACCTGAGTTAATAAAGCCTGAGTATAGATTAACACCTGCTAGGTTCTTTGAATTATATGAGTCAGTCTTCATAAGCCCAACACCAACGGAGACACCAGCTACACCAACAATTATTATCACGAGGACAATTACGCTGCCACAAACAACAACTATAACAACGACAATACCGCAGGAAGGAGCGGTAGATTGGACATCAACGATTATTGTAGCAGCAATCTCAGTAGTCATTGGAGTCGCAATTGGCTATTTCATTAAAAGAAAATGAAAATAAGTATTCTTGAATAGGCTTCTATTTTTTACACTACCCATATACTTCTTACCAAGAGAGTTTGCGCTAGGCCTCTTCATTATTTACTTACTTCTCGCGAGTTATGAGTTTTGTTATATATTTAAATATTTGTTTAAATCTTTACTATGGAAATTAATTCTGACATTTCAAAGATTTATAAACAAGATTATTAATTCATTCTTATGGTGATAACTTGGCATACACATTCGAGAACGTAATATCATACCCCATTACTGGTCGGTTAATCAAGAAACCAAGGAATGAAGGATTAACAATGGTCATTGACACTGGGCTTGGAGTTAGATATGCACAGGATCTAGTTGAAATCGCAGGGGAGTACATAGACTTCATTAAGCTAGGTTTTGGCACATCAAGGCTAATTAATATAGATATCATTAAGAAGAAAATATCTATCTATAGAGATTACTCCATAGATGTATATCCCGGTGGAACACTACTCGAGGTAGCATTCATACAAGGTAAATTATATGAATTCCTAGACGAAGCAAATAACATTGGATTCACCGCGATCGAGGTATCTGATGGGACAATCCCTATAAACGATGAACAAAGAGTTGAAATAATAGAAGCCGCTAAAGAGAGAGGATTTAAGGTGATCACAGAAGTTGGGAAAAAAGATGCTACTAGGGATTTAACTTCTGCTGAATACGTTAAGGCGATTAAAAGGGATCTTGACTTGGGTGTCTTTAAGGTAATCGTCGAAGCCAGAGAGGCTGGGAGAGGGGTCGGGATATACGATGAAAAAGGAGATGTAAGAGAAGATAAGTTATGGACAATAGTGAAAGATATTGATGTTAGGAACCTAATATTTGAAGCACCTAACAGAAATCAGCAAGTTTATTTGATCTTGAAATTTGGCCCAAATGTAAATCTAGGGAATATACATCCAAACGATGTGATTCCGCTAGAGGCGCTGAGAAGGGGACTAAGAGCAGATACATTAAAAACACTTATAAGTATAAGATAGTTCATAGCCATCCATCGAAGCAATTATGTGGACCCGCGAAGAGAGATACTACTTTTTTTATATTTGCTTTCTCTAGAAATCTTTTTACGAATTCGTATCGCTTTGTTGTTAATTCCAGATCGTCTATTACGCCGACTGGAACAGTGTCGTATATTAATGAGAGAGATCTCAGCTTATCACTTATGTTTTCAGTAAGAACTCTTTTTAGCTTTTCTTTGTTATCAATGTAGCTAAACTTACAATACTTGTTATGCTCTTCTATTCTGGGAATAACAAGTATTATCTGAGGATTAACTACTTGCTCGTATTTTGTCATGAATTTTTGCAAATTAACCTGGACCTTTGTGCCCCAAGGATCAGCTAAATCCCTAAACCTTATACCTATTTTCTTCATTAAGATTGGAAAGTCATATATTAGATGTCCAGCCCTTACATTATTTCTAGGGCTTCCACGGTAAAAGATGAGATCGTCTCCCGATATCTCAACATGTAATATCTCCCCTGCTAATAATTTGTATAATCCCTTTTCAAGCGCGCTCAACATAAGAGCGCTTTTCCCACTACCTCGCTCTCCGAGCGCTATTAACAATTCATTTGTCTCTTCATTGTATAAACCGGATGCGTGAAAACTATAAATACCATACTTTCTCTCAAGAACAGCCAATACGAATCTGAATAACAGACCCTGATTTCCAAGTAATGTGTATCTCTTGTCAGAGACTTGTTTTTCAAGCCTTGACCACTCTCCAACCGCAACCACCTTGTCTTTATCAATGGATATCAAGGGAGGTTGAATGTCTGTGTCAATTATAATAAATAATCCATCATAAGTTGAAGTCTCTATGGGATTTACAAATTCCAAATTAAAATTAGCCCATTGAGATTGTATTTCCCACCCCTCTCCCTCTAGCACGCTATGGTGTTTTATTCCCTCAAAGTATTCTTGATTGAATACAAAGCTTGGATTATTAGAGAGTAGTCCTATAGTTGCCTTGGCCACCCTTAGACCTCTTTGAATGAAGTTATCCAATGAAGTCAAACCACCACCTTTACAAATATAAATCTGTCACCCTAAATAAAAATCTGATCTTTTGAAAATTTATATAATTGTTTAAAGAATTATGTATCAAACATTTAAAAACTCTTCCTGTTTGATTCTAAAGTATGTATATGAAAAGCCGCCTTTGGTTGGTTTAGATGAGTGTTGAAAATAGAGCTCAAGCACTAATTTGGCCTGGTATAATACTTTGTGGAGTAATTGCATCAATATCCTTCATAACAGGGTTTATTTACAAACCTGTTAGTCCCTTGATGTGGGCGTTTATCTACAGTATATTAATAGGCAACATTATCCGTCTACCACGTATATTCAAACCTGGTATTGATTTTAGTGCAAGGGATTTTCTTCGGGGTGTGATAGCGTCACTAGGTATTGTTACAAGCGCACTGGTTTGGATACAAGTTGGCATTGGAGTCCTTAATTCACTAGCTATTGTATTTCTTTCACTAATACTAGCTCCAATTATAGGAGGTAAACTAGGATTAAGCCGTAACTTATCTATTCTGATCGGTGTTGGAACAGGTATATGTGGTGCATCAGCTATAGCTGCTACAGGACCAGCTATAAACGCGAAAGAGGAAGAAATGGGCGTTGCGTTAACATGCATAACGATATTTGGTCTTACAGCAATGATCCTTTATCCTGCTCTCTTCACCTCTACTATGATAGGGGAGCTGCTTCATAACAATCTAAGATTATTTGCTATATGGGCAGGGTCTGGGATACATGAGGTTGCACAAGTGGCTGCAGCGGCTGGGTCATTAGGGGTAGCTGGCGAGGCGTTGTTAGTTAAATCAATAAGGGTATTTATGATTGGTCCTACTATTCTCATAGCGACTTATATGGCTCTTGGCAAAAACAAGACTATTAAGAGGCAGGAACGCTCCTTCGTTCTGCCAGCATACGGAATTGTATTTGTGTTGCTAACCTTTATTTGCGCCATTCTAGATATGAATACTCAATACTTGTTATCAGTAGGATTCGATTGGCTCAAGGTTAAGTCTGTATTGTCAGATGTAGTTCTTAAATTCTTACTAGCTTTGTGCTTTGCAGGCGTCGGGCTTAAGGTTAATTTCAGAGATATATCAAAGCTTGGTGTAAAATCCTTCGTGGTAGGAGCACTTATTTCAGCTCTTATAGGGGTAATTGCTTTAATATTAGCTATCATAGTAGCACCATTTGTGCCATCACAATGAATGGCATATCTTGTAGATATGTATCTATAGCTTTTTCCTTGACTAATACCGTTTTTGAGATTTAGACAATATGTTTCAAATCAAGCGTGAGTTATAAGAAAATACTCATGAAAGGAAGAGATCGTGGAGGAAGATGAATTGGCCCAGGTCATTTCGAGGATTTTTAAGCATCGATGAACTATCTAACGATGAATTACTTGAATTATAC
>JAWBJM010000073.1:0-7490 GCA_038832545.1 Pyrobaculum sp. | reverse complement strand
GGCATGGTGTCTAGATCGATTATTTGTGTTGATTTGAATGTTTCAACTTCTGCTCTTCCTAATCTGCCGTGTGCGTATTTGCCAAATACTCGTACATCAACGTTGGGGATCTCTGATATCTCATTTGAGATTGGATCGTACATGTAATGCTTGCCTGCATTATAGTCAATAACCGCAATTGCACGTCTGTTGGGTGCAAACGTTAAAACTCCACGATCTTGAGCTGATCTGCCTGATGTCGCTTCGTAATAGATCCTTTCTCCATAGTCCTCTATTGCCCCCGATCCAAAGTTTGCAAAGAACTCATCAACTCTGTACCTTCTGATCTCGAATGATCCTGTCTCAGGCGGGAATCTCTTGATCGCCACGTATAAGTAGTTGTCGTCGTATATAATTGCTTTAACACCAAAGTGTGTTGTCTCACCTGCAAAGCGGGCTGACCACTTCGTGAACGTCTTGGTCTCGGGGTCGAACAAGTAGAGCTTATTACCATTACCAGCCGTGTTCACAAGCAGTTTACCTGTTCTGGCATCATAGTAGATCTCGTGAACGTTTCCTTCTTCGCAGTTCTCGTTTGGACACAGTAGCTCTGTCGTTGTTGAACCGTACACGTAGCGTTCCATCTCACTAGCACACGTCCCGTAGGGTTTGGGGCATCTCGGCGCCTGACCATCTCCATATCCGCTGTAATGCTCTGGGTTCTTGCCAATTCTATGAATTACAGTTGGGTGTATTCTCGCAAAGTCAATTGATAATTTCAGTAAAGTTATCTCGTTGAAGTCTAGGTCGCAAAGTGAAAATCTTTGATTGTCCTGCCTGTGCACTAGTAGCTTATCGCCTGCCATTTGAATAGTCATTTCCGGCCCGTATGCACCTCTCGCGAATGTTTTTATCGGGCCGTACAATGCGAATGACACTTGTTCTCACCCAGATAAGTATCCTTTATTTAACCTTATATATGTTATATGTTAGTATATCAATGCTCCTTTCCCTGATAGTATCCGTCCCGCTTGAGAAAACCGATCAACCACAATAACCAACGTTGGATGCTCACTTGTATGAGTAAGTATAAGCATCTTCGCTTGTTCCATGTCCAACTGCTCCAAATAGCACACAAGGTAGTACAAGTTGTTCGTTAATGGATAGAACAACGCTAAATTACCGAATGTAAAAGTTAATTCGGTTATTTTATGTGCTGGTCTAACGTTGAAAAGCGTTGATACCTGAGCCCATAGCGTCTCGGGGGTTATCCTTCTGGGGTCGTAAGCCTCTATCATATCGGTAAATCGGTGAATTGAGCGTGTGTCTTCAACCGAATAATCCATGCACTTGTACTTTGCCGTTAAGTAATCAACCATAATGCTAAAGAGCGGTAGCTCATCAACTGAGCGTGGGTCTACGTTTACCGATAGGATCTTGTCCTTGTACTCGTTGTACACTTTCTTGAACATTTCGCTGATTAATCGGGTTTGAAAGTAGTAGTCCACTTGCATTTCGCTGTACTTTATCATCTCGTATTCAATGTCCTCCTCCTCCTTCTTTCTCACTCCATGCAGATACTGTTTGATAAACAGGTCTTTGCATTCGCTATATGATAGATCTGCACATGTTTCCTTCAACCATTTCATTACCTGCTCAATGTTATCTGGGTCAAACTCAAGGTAGTCAAGGGCTTCCTCGGGGGTAACCTTCTTGACCCAGTTCGCAAAGGCTTTCGCTGTGATATACGTTACTCTCATAGTCCCATCTATTATGAATAAGGACAAGGATCCTAAAAAATTGGCAATGAGAAAAAATGGTTTAAGATGGGTACGCTGGTGTCGTTTGCGTTGTTAGAACATTGCGTACGATACCATTGGTGCTATTCCGTGTCCACGCTCGGTTACCGTTGTTTTCACGCCATGGACATCCTTGACCATGATCGTTACACATTCGCCTGGCTTCGCAAAGACCCTGTACCAATCACTAACTGTTACGGTCTCCGATCCGATTGCCAACGGTAGTAGTGTCCTGTCGTAGCAATACCTTGATCTTATCATATGAATATCGGCGTTTAAGACCGCTTTCGTTATGAGATCTATTACTCTAACGTACAGTATGTTTAGAAACTCCGTTGGCTCTAGCTTTACCTCTAGAACCGGTACAAACCCCTTGTACGTTATCAAGTTGTAATAGTCATACTTCGCATTCCTAGTTGCAAAGAACGGGAATTCAACATTGGTTTTCTCTGATGCCTCCGTTACTCTTTCACTTTCTTCAAGCTGTAACTTCGTTATTAACTTTAGGTTTGAATCTACGATTTCGTTCTTCCACGTGTAGATGTAATCCGAATACACGTAGTTTACAAGTTTTGTGTCTAGCTTCTGCAGGTCGTTCTTCTCAACGTCGTATACTATGTTTCTGAGCCCTGAGAACAACAGTATCTTCTTCTTGTTCCACAATGTATTCATTGCTTCCGATGTCGTTGCATCAACGTCAAGCTCTGCAATCTTCTCTGCGTAATCGCTCAACCTTGGACTGCGTGAATAGTAGAACTCCGTGAAATTATCCCTTGTAAACTTCCAGATCTCAGTCTTGTTCTCATAGCCTACAATTAGCATTATGGTGTCGTCGTCGTAGACTACTGGTTGAACAAAGTCCGCATCGTCTATTTGTGCTTCATTAACGGGGGAATTGTGAAATGACGATACAATCAACGTGTTCCCCAAAGCCCCCCATATCATCTTCTGCTCGTAGACATCAAAGAACGGTGCTAGCGGATACGAAAACGTACATAGATCGTAAACCTTATCCTCCTCTGTGAACATGTCAATCGTATATTCATTCACACAGGTCGTTGAGCTGTCCCATCCAGCTAGGTAAGTCCTCATATACTCTGTTTCATAACGCATGCGTCCTGCTCGTATAATGTGGATTCTGTAGGGTTTACTGTAGATGAAAACCCTCTTAACCTTTCTCGTAGTTGGCTCGTATAGGTAGTGGTAGTACAATGAAAAGAAATCGTAGATCACAAGCTTGTTGTAGTTGAACGTTACCGTTGGCTCAAATATCTTCTTTCTTCTGAACCGCCAAAACCTCTTAACCTCAAACATACCCATCCCTAGGAAAGTATACTGTGAACTGTCCCTAATAAACAATAGAGAAAAAGGAGAAATGGAAAGAGATGAAAAAACTACTATGTTACAAAAAACGCTTGGTCTTAACTACTACTCTCTAATTCTTGGTACCGCTGGAGCTGGTGCTGTAACTGTTACTGGTGTAGGTACAGCTCTACGTAGTTCAGCTGGTATCTCGAGACCGTAGTTCTCAGCTAGCGTTAGTATCCTGCCAATCCGTGGCAAATACACCTTTGGCTTAACAGCTCTGAGCCCAGTGGGCCCTGAGGCTTTCGCTCTTATCTCCTCCATTCTCTCCTTCAGCTTCATACCGCGTGTAGCCGTTGCGACTTGGCTGAACCTTAGAATCTGTGCAACTTGACCCTTGCTAAGAGCCTGCGGGTTCCTGAACCATGGCGGTGGTGTTGCTACTGTGTACGGTTTCTTGAACCGTGGGGCTCTCAGTAGCCTGAGGATGTATTCTCTACCGAATATGTTAATCGCGGGCATCTATCTCACCTCTACACGTAGATCTTGCCTGCAAACGCCTTGGTGTTACCGACAACTACAAGATCATATGCTCCAGAAGCTAATGGTGTTCTTAAGTGTATCTTGAACTCGTCCTTGGTACCGTCAACAGAAAACTCCACGGGTTGTCCGTTGATCTTCACAACAACGTCGGTTGTGTCAAAGTTCACGCATTGTATCGTATTAGCGTCCACAGCCCAGCACAGTTGGGGCTTATCAATGAACAATCTTACCGCGTCTCTTACACCTGTTCTTCCCCATAGCCCTAGCCAATCACCAACATATGGTGCTTCTTTTAGTTGCGGGAATACCAGGTCTAGCATTGATAGACCGATCTTGATGACTGCGTCGTTGTACTGCTTCAGAATTTTGACCGTGTACGGCTTTGCGAATTCAACTATCTTGTCTCCAAGATAGATCCCTAGTCCGTCTACGACTAGATCAACTATTTTCTTCTGTAGCTCTTCTACTCTAACCGCCATGCTTTCACCCCATTAACATTATGTATTGTAGTCTTTTATATCTTTTAGCTTCAGATTAACGTATGAGTTCCAACCAACCACAGCTGACAACACTATGTTCCATGTCCATATCATCGCTTCTGCTGTTGATTCACCAAACATGAACGCTATCAATAGTGATAACCCCATTGCTAAATACTTGAACATAAACAGGCTTTTCAGCCCCATTTTCTCAATGAACCACCTTGCGATCGGGTTCACCTCGTATGCTCCGCGTCTTAGTGCTATCAACGTTGTTGATATGTCTGCTAGGTTGAGAAATGTGAAAGTCCAAATTGCTTCATCGCTGACCATGATCCTCAACCTCTTCTTCCTTCTCCTCCTTCTTCTCTGTCAATACCTTAAAGTAGTACCCTATGATGCCCCCGATCGCTGATGATACCGCTGTCAATACTGTTGCGTCTTGCCTCATTATTAGCCAATACATAATCGCTGTAGCAACTAGCGATACTATTGATACTAGTATCACGATCGTTGCTAGTTTGAACTTCTCATAGTCGCTCATATCATCACCTTCTACCGATCAAAACACCTAGCACTAATCCCCCAGCTCCCGCTGATACAGTATACAGTAGCGTCTTCTTCCTTTCATCCTCACGTCCCCTGCTGTATCCCTCATCCCATCCCTTCTTCCACGCTTCGTTCCAAGCCTGCTTGTATATTGTTTCTGCATAGTCCTTCATGTCTTTGAGAGTGGACTCGTACATTTCCTTCATTTGATTCAGATGTTGTACTGCGGTTTCAAACTCCACTAGAGTGATCCTCCCCTGATCCCTCCAGAGCTTCAGTAGATTCTCTAGTGTGGCTTTGCTCTCTTCAAAGAGTTGGCGGTAGTAGTCGATCTCTTCGGGTGGTGGCGGAGGCGGTGGTGGTTCTGGGGGTGCTGGGGTTGGTGGGGGGCTAGTGTTCTCAATGAAGAACGATCTTACAACGCTTATTCCAAGCCCTATTCCTGCTCCTACCAATGTTCCCGAGATACAGCCCTTAACCAAGGCATACGCTAGCGGTAACGCTGTACCAAAGGATTTGACACTCAGCACACCAGCACCTACTGCACATCCCGTTATCGCTAACCCTGATATTATTTTTTTCGCGAAGTCGTCCCAGTTGAACCATCCGAAGAACATCAAGAACTCATCCACGATCTCGAGCTTAGCTGTGTCCACGCTTGAACCAATGTACCCTGGCATAACGTTCTTGGATACGTAGTAGGGCATTAACGCTTTGATCAACTGTGCTTTATTCCCTGCCTCCGCTTCACGCAGGATCTCCCTTGCTATGAATAAAGGTATATAGCTGTTTGAGAGCACGTAGTCAAACAATTGCTCAAGGCTTGTAAACTTCTTTTTCATTCTAACCTGTACATACCTGTGGTATCCTGAGTCGTATACTAGTAGACCACCTTGGTACACCTCAATTCTACCCAGATCGCCTCTTCGTGAAAGCACAAATATAGTGTACCTTTCGTCCGCTGGTAACGGCTGGTACTTGGTTCCCCTGGTTGATAGCCCCGTCCAAGAATCAACTATGAAAACATCCACAATGTCCTCTCTCGGTGTAATGTTCAACGCTGTATCAACAAGAAAGATTACAAAGCCGGATACATCAATTACCGCTGATCCATACATCACGCTTACAATGAGAGTGTATATACCCGGGGGTATAGATTTCGCCAGCCTCTGAGCGTCTATGAAATCACCAAGGTCTCTCACAAAGAACCTTGTACCTGCGGGTATCGTTGCTGTGTATACATCCGATATCTGCTTACCGTTTAGATCACCAATGAACACGTTCAACGTTAAAGCACTCGTCGTTGGAGACTCAAACAGCACATACAGTTTAGGCTCCGTTATCCATCCTCGGGCGTGTAGTGGTACACTCAGGCTGAAGTAGATTGGATCAATCTGCTTACTAGACTCTGTACAAGTACCACACTCCATGGTTACACCCGTAAAAGAATAATCACTACAAGGTATTATATTTTAAAAAGAATGGGTTAAGGATAAAAAACACAATGCCTAGCTCAGTAGCTCTAAGAACTTTTTGATCTTGTCAATGTACGTTGAATAGTCCGATCTCACTTCGATTACTCCAACTTTCTCACTATTATAGTATACAATGTAAAGAGCCGTGTACTCATCCTCCCGTGCCTTAACGATCCGTAATCCCTTAGCAATCCTCATGATATCATTCAGCACTTTCGCTCACCTCCCCCCCTTCCTGTTTTGCAATGCTCTCGGGTAGTAGTAGTGCTCTGATAACCGGTAGGTACTGCTTAACCGAGGGTAGCTTATCGCTCAAAGCCTCTGATATTATGTACAGTAGTGCTCGTACACGTGGGTCATCAAGTATGTTCTGCTTAACCACCACTCTTTCTTGCTCTCCCTCTCTCACTATGCTTATTCTACTATATAGATCGTCGATCATTTTTGTGAGTTTCTCAAGCATTTCCTCATGCTTTCTGAAACGTTCCTCATAGCTCTTGAAAACCTCAGAGTAGAACTTGTTTATCTCATTGACCGTTTCCTCACGGATCGATCGTACAACATCAACGTACTTAGTGCTCTCTGCTTCTCTCAACCAGCTCAGATACTTCTTGTGTAAGAACTCCATTATCTTGACCACGTTGTCCCCAGAGAGAGCTCCTAGCTCTTTGGGGATCTCAGCTTCTATTCTTCGGGGTTTGCGTCGTGGGGTTATCTTCGGTATTTCTCCCTCTATGTGCTCCTCTATCTCGTCTACAAGCTGGTTTATGTTCTCGTTGGACACTACACTCACCAGTAAAATAGTATGAATTGTTTGACTTATAAGCCTTGTTTTACAAAAATACATAGTGGTGGGTTGAACTATGCCCGATCTCTACACAGATAAGAAAGCGGTTACCTTTGCCGTGCGATTACCACCACTAGTCCATCAAATGCTACATGAGTATGCAAAAATATACTCAAGAGAAGTGTGCGAACCCCGTGGACTATACACAGACGCCTCCAAGGTCATAAGGTCAATTATAGTAACGTTGTTAATGAAAAAGGGGTTCTTGGGCTATGAATTTGCCCACCTGACTGACCCGTGTCATCAAGAATACACAAGGGATAGAGAACAACGAAAGAAAGCTGAACAAACAACCCAAGCCTAGTTTTTTTATAAATCATTGATAGATCAATTTATCCTTATATTATCCTCATATGAAATACCCCTGTGGAAAAAATTTACATAACTGTCATAAAAGTTCATAGTAACATCCTCATTTCATGAACGTTACTATCCGAACACATGGTGTAACACTCAACTGGGGCAAAAATCCTGTACTATAGTAACAAGTATTCCAAAACCCAACACCTGCGTC
>JAWBJM010000072.1:0-7592 GCA_038832545.1 Pyrobaculum sp. | reverse complement strand
ACAAGTAGTAGTAATAGGAGCCACTAATAGACCAGACGCAGTAGACCCAGCCCTAAGAAGACCAGGAAGATTCGACAGAGAGATCCACATCCCAATGCCTGACAAAAGAGCGAGGCGTGAAATTTTGTCTGTCCACACTAGAAATATGCCGTTGTGTACAAAACACGATATTGAAAACGGCGTGTGTCAAGCAGGTGACGAGGTGGATCTGGACAAAATTGCAGAAATTACACATGGCTACACAGGCGCAGACCTAGCGGCTTTGGCGAAAGAGGCGGCTATGGCGGCGTTGAGAAAAGCTATGAATAAAGGGATGATTAATATAGAGGAGGACGTCATACCACAAGACATTTTAAATAGATTGAAAGTGGGGATGTCGGACTTTATGGATGCTATAAAATACGTCCACCCCACTGTGCTTAGAGAAGTAATTATAGAAGTACCCGAGGTCCATTGGGAGGATATAGGCGGCTACGAGACAATTAAACAAGAGTTGAGAGAGATAGTAGAATGGCCTATGAAGTATAAACACTATTTTGAAGAAATAGGGGTAGAGCCGCCGAAGGGAATTTTATTATTTGGCCCGCCCGGCGTCGGTAAGACTATGTTCGCAAAGGCGGTGGCCACTGAGTCGGGGGCTAACTTCATCGCAGTGAGAGGGCCAGAGTTGTTGTCTAAATGGGTGGGGGAGTCTGAGAAGGCGATAAGAGAGGTGTTTAAAAAGGCGAGGATGGCTGCTCCCTGTGTTATTTTCTTTGACGAAATAGACTCTATAGCGCCCGCCAGGGGGTCTAGAATAGGCGATTCGGGGGTGACGGATAGAATGGTAAATCAATTATTGGCGGAGATGGACGGCGTTGGGACTTTAAAAAACGTAGTAGTTATGGCCGCTACTAATAGGCCAGATATTTTAGACCCCGCCCTGTTGAGACCTGGGAGGTTTGACAGAGTTATCTACGTACCGCCTCCAGACCTCAAGGCCAGGCTCGAGATCTTTAAGGTACATACAAAGAAGATAAAGTTGGGAGAGGACGTAAATATTGAAGAATTAGCCAAGAGGGCAGAGGGCTACACTGGCGCTGATATTGCAGCTTTGGTGAGAGAGGCAGCTATGTTGGCGTTGAGAGAGACAATAAAAGAAAAAGCCGTAAAGGCGAAGCCAGTCTCCTGGCGCCATTTTGAAGAAGCGTTTAAGAGAATACCTCCATCGTTGACGCCTGCCGACATAAAGCACTATGAAGAATTGGCGAAGAGAGTTAGACGCGCTATAGCGGGTCTTTAAAGTTTATATTGAGGTATTTTATACTACTACATGTCTATTTTTGACGAGTTTGAGAAATTTATAAAGAGGTGGCAGAAATTTATCGAAGAGTTAGATAGGCAGATTGAAGAGGAGCTCCGTGGGGCTGTGCGTGGGGTGGGGAGGCCGCGTTACTACTACTACGGCTTTGAGATAACCATGGGGCCGGACGGGAGGCCTGTGGTGAGAGAGTTTGGAAATTTAAGGAGGGGGGCCGAGAGGATTGAGGTAGTGGATGAGATAGACCCCTTGACAGACATAGTAGAGGAGGAAGACAAAGTGAAGGTAGTTGTGGACATGCCCGGCGTGGAGAAAGAAGACATTAAGATATACGTCAGTGAAGACGGTAGGACTTTAACCATTGAGGCCAAGGGCAGGGAGAGGAGGTACTACAAAGAGATTAGACTCCCGGCGCAGGTCTACCCAGACAGGGCAAAGGCGACTTATAAAAACGGCGTATTGTCCATAGAGTTGGAAAAAGTCGAGAGGAGGAAAAGGGGGTTTGAAATCAAAGTAGATTAAGAAGGCAGCTCTTTGAGTAGAGTTTCTATTTTCTGTCTAATCTCTACGACTTTTTTCTCACATTCTTCTATCTTTTTCTGGAGTTCTGTATGTGGGATAAACCACTCAACTCTGGGCTCTCCAAATATCAATTTGTCGCCTTCTACAGCTGCGTCAACTGTGATCCTCACTATGTCTAATTTGCCGACGCCCATAGATATAAGTTTTTCATATATCTTTTTGTTAAGTTCAGAAGTCGACCTCACGATCTCCTCCCGCGGCAACAGCCTACCAAATACCGCAAAGGCAGTCCTCCTAAGCTTATCTGCAAATCTGGCAGCTATTACTACGCCTGTCCTAATTTCATATCTATTGGGGGCCTTTAAGACATGGCCGCCGTAGAGCTCAATAGCCTCGTTTGCCTTTTCTACATCGCGTTGTATATTTTCTTCAAGTCTCCACGTTGTCATATTTTAATTATTACACATATTTAAAAAAATTAGTGTCGTTTCCCTATTGTGGATTTGATAATAAAAACTAGAAAAAATTTAGAAAGAATTGTTGCCACATATATCAGAGACCTTTTGGGTCAAGAAGTGACAGTGTATCCAGCCCCTCGTGGCTATCTTGGGATTGTCATTGTAGAGGGGACTAGGGACAAGTGGGGCGCAGCAGATATCATTGTGAAAAACCTGCCAGAGGCCGACCGCGTATTAGTAGTTGAGTCATTAGTAAATGCCGATTTAGAATCAATTGAAAAAGCCGCCGTAGAGGTGGCCAAGAGGTATATAAAGCCAGAGGATACCTTTGCCATTAGGACAACGAGGAGGGGGGCACACACCTTTACGTCGATTGACATAAATATAAAAGTCGGCGCCGCGGTGAGAGAGGCTACCGGCGCCGAGGTAGATCTAGAAGAGCCCTCTAAACCTCTGTATATAGAAATATTCGACGACGTAGCCGCGATCTGTCTACCTGCCACAAAGGAGTATAGAAAACTACGTAGAGACAAACCGCTGTCTCTAGACCTCTTTAGAAAGATTTCTATTGGTCAGTTCGTCTACGAAGGCAGCGACGAGGCAGTGCAGAAGATGGGGGAGAGGATAGGGAGGGCGGCGCAGACCTTTGAGATAGGTGAATTGGTTATTTTAATATACAAACCTATATCTGCTAGAGTTCTGCGTCTATTTCTAGAGGCTGTGGAGCTAGGTATTGAAAGTAGATATAATATACAAATAAAAAGCTACGGGAGGCCTGTGCGACGGGTTCCGGTCGATGTGTACGAACTATATCAATTTGTACGAGATAGAGTTGGAGAGCCTCTAATTGTTACAGACCCCAAAGGCGACTATATATCCCACATAAGGGAGAGATTAGTAGAGTCTTTTCGACACAAGAGAGTAAATATTCTAATTGGAGCCAGAGAGGGAGTCCCGTCGGGAGTTTTTCGATTCGCCACGGCAGTTGTAGACTTAGCCCCCCAAGTCACAATAGCAACTGATTTCGTAATCCCCTCGTTGGCTATTGGACTTCTCGAGGCGTTAGAGGAGTCGGGCTTATTGGCGAGGTATGAGAAAAGGCGGGGAAAAGATAAATAACATTTGAAATTTTTATAGCGATGTCGTCAGGCGAGCAACAACAGCCTCAGAAATTAAGGTGGGGGATCGCGTGGATATATTCATCTTCAAACAATACTATTATTACAATCACTGACTTAACTGGGGCAGAGACAGTGGCTAGAGTCAGCGGCGGCATGGTTGTAAGAGCTGATAAAGACAAGCCCTCTCCCTGGGCTGCTATGCAAGCAGCTTACAAGGCGGCTCAAATCGCCTTAGCAAGAGGCATAAATGCAGTTCATATAAAAGTACGAGGGCCTGGTGGCTATGGAATGAAAGTGCCGGGCCCAGGCGCCTCGGCGGCTATTAGAGCCCTGGCGAGATCTGGGCTGGTCATTGGTAGAATTGAAGACGTCACCCCTATTCCTCACGACATTATTAGACCGCCGAGCGGAAGAAAGGGGAGAAGAGTTTAATGCAGAAAAAAGACTGTATATTTGTCCAACTTGACCTCTGCCGGGGGGACTCTATAGACTATAAACGTATTTTAAAGACTGTAAGAGTTAGAGGGAGGAAATTAATATTGATAAGTCTATGCGGCTCTACTGAAGAGATTTTTCAAACTGTCCGTAGTATAGCTAGTGAAAACATGGACCTCCCCATTAGACATTTCCACGGCGTTGACATCGATGTCGTTGCGGTTCTAGAGAAGTGTACTGACTACGAGATTTTAAACCTGGATGAAAATAGTTAATTGTGATGAAAAGGCATTTGTGGATTTAGGTGTCCGACGCTGGAACAACTGATTAAAATATTGATGTTATACACATATGTTGATGAGTACGTATAGATGATTTGTGATTAAGCTGAGCTACGCTGATAAGGTTTTATACTCTATATGTGTATAGTCTCGTGTCTACGCTCAGTAGACTGCTGCCAGATGGTAGAGTGGAATGCCTCGCATGTGCCAGACGGTGTAAACTTAGAGATGGGCAGACTGGGTTTTGTGGCGTTAGGTCTGTCAGAGGCGGCGTTTTGAGACTAGACGTCTATGGATTAATCTCTGCAATCGCCGTCGACCCGATAGAGAAAAAGCCATTGACGCATTTCTACCCAGGTTCTTTAGTCTTATCGTTCTCCACTTTCGGCTGCAATTGGGCGTGTCAATACTGCCAAAATTTTGAACTAAGTCAGAGAAGAAGGGCCGAGGGTTTTGAAGTGACTCCAGATCTATTAGTAAAAATTGCTGAGAGCTACGGAGCACATGGGATAACATATACTTACAACGAGCCGACGATATTTGCTGAGTTTGCCCACGACGTTGGCGTATTGGCGCGCTCTAAGGGCTTGTTTAATACATTTGTAACTAATGGCTACATGACCCCGGAGTCTGTAGACTATCTTTCAAAATTTTTAGACGCGGCTACTGTAGACTTTAAGGGAAACGGGGACGAAAAATTTCTAAAAAAATATGTTTATATAAAAGACGCAGAGCCTATTTACGAAACTTTGGCAGAGATGAAGAAGAGGAATATATGGGTGGAGATAACAGACCTCGTAGTGCCTAAAGTAGGCGACGACTTACACCAAGCGAGAGTTTTTGTAAAACGTGTGATTGATATTCTGGGTCCTGACGTGCCGATACATTTCCTTAGATTTCACCCAGACTACAAAATGTTAGACATCCCCTCTACGCCAGTGGAGACGTTGGAGAGGCATGTAGAAGTTGCAAAAAAAGAGGGGGCTAGGTTTGTGTATATTGGAAACGTCCCAGGCCACAGATATGAACACACCTACTGCCCCGAATGTGGTAGAGTTGTAATCAAGAGGAGGGGGTTCTCTATACTGGAGATAAATCTCGTAGAGAAGGGGGGAGAGTATCGCTGTAAGTTTTGCAACGCTGCGATACCAATCAAAGGCAAGATAATGCCCACTTGGCGTGACGAATTTAGATTTGTATATGTACCAATACAAACATTTACTAAATGGGTGAGTAGAGTTTAAAATGTATAGAACAGAGAGGTAGGTGCATAGGCTAAAGAGGATATTCTCAAGCGGTATAGAAGAGGTAAAAGGCTTAATTTTACAACACCTAGAGCTTTCGCGTACGTCTTTAGAAATACTACAAAAAACTATCTCTAGCGACAACTACGACAGGAGTTTTGTTGATGAAGAAGTGAGGCGTGTCACTGCCTTAGAGAGAGAGGGAGACGAAATCATTAGAGATTTAGTAGATAGGGTGGTGCAGGGAGCTGTTATCCCAACGATTGCTAACGTCATGATAGTTCTTCTCGACAACGTAGACAACGTGCTAGATATGATATACTTCGCTATGAAAGAAATAAGGCGAGGCCTCCACCTATGGTCTAGAGATGAAGTTAGGTCTATAGTGTCGACAGAGTTGAAAGAGATGTTAAATCTTGTGAAAACTATGCTAGACTATCTAAACAATATGTTGAAGTCAGAAAAAGACGAAGAGTTGAGAAAATACACTAGGCTAATAATCTCGTTAGAAGAAGAGATAGACGAAGTAAAAGAGGACATACTTGACAAAGTCTATACTATAGACTTCACAGCGGCGGAGTTTAACCATATAGTCACTCTGGTATATACAGTTGACAAAATTGCCGACAATATACAAGACGCCTCTTTCCACCTCGCCACTGTTGTGACGTCGCACTAATGGAAATTTACAATGTAGTACTCGCAGTAGTCCTAATATACAACAACTCACTAGTTCTATTAGGCCCCACCGCGTGGGGTACGGGAGTTGGGCCGAAGAGGGCGTTCGTAATGGCTACATTAGGCCAGTTCTTAGGCGCAGTGTCTAGCAACATGCCATTGTTAAAAATTGACTTGTTAGAATTTCTCTACATAGCCTCTATTTATACAGTTTTGACATATATAAAAGTGAGTTTACCCGTGGCGGTGGTAAGCTATGCAGTAAAAGAGGTACGTCTTGACGCAGTGTTATTTTGGCTATTGACGCCTCTGTTCGCATTAACGTCTTATGTATTTTGTAAGACGTTGAGAAAAGGGCAGTTTCTCCCCCTCGTAACGCTCTTCTTAGTGATGTACATGTTTGGCTATAACAACGTCGCATTGTTTATACGCGACCCTCTCATAGTTGTGTTAATTGTTTCAATAGGGACTTACGGCGGCCTCTATTTTTCTAGGTGGGTTTTAGAACTCGCTGCCTTGAGAACGAGGACAGTGGTCTCTATTAACCTCTCTGTAATTTTGAGTAGTTTAGTAGCCACGTTTTTTAAAATCCCTATATCGTTCACACTCGTGGCATATACATCTCTATTCATCACTTCATACACGCAGAGATTTAGGATAATAAAAGCAGAGAGATTTATCAAGTCTTACATGGGGATATTAATCGCAGTTCTAGCCGCTGCTATATTTCCCGCTCTAAGATCACTACTTCTACAGGAGGCCTAACTAATTTTTTAAACTCCTCGGCGTCGGCTCTTGAGGCGACAATCGAGCCGTAGTGCATCGGTATAGCTACAGCGGGCTGAATTGTGTTGACAAAATCGGCGGCCTCTTGTGGAGTCATTACGTAGACCCCGGAGACAGGCACCATAGCCACATCTGCCCTTATCTCTCTAAACTCAGGCACAAAATCGCTATCACCAGTATGAAATATTTTCACACCGCCTATTTCAATTAGATATGCAACTCTACCGTCTTGTCTAGGATGGAATACAACCCCCTTGGCGGGGTCTCTAAACTTATTTAAGTTATACGCCGGGTACGCTGTAATTTTCACACCGCCGAATTCCTTAATCTCCCCGACAGAAATCTCTACAATATTCTGCGTGGCTTTAGCCACACAGCTTTTAGCAATTGTAGGAGCCACGACAATAGTCGAGGGTTTTGAAATACGTCTAATAGACACAGGCTCGCAGTGGTCGAAATGTTCATGTGTGATAAGAACTAAATCAGCCTTAGGCTCACCCACTTGTATCTGATACGGGTCGATATACAATACAAATCCGCCGCCGACTATCCGAAAACTGTCGTGGCCAAGCCAAAAAATTTCAATATCTCGAAATCTATAAGGCATGTAGAAAAAAGACTATAAGAATTTATTTCTTTTTGCCTAGTAGTCTGAATACTTTTATTCCTGTGTATGGCGACTTGGCTACTGCAAACATCATTGGCCCACGGGCAGTCTCCTTCTCAACAACCTCATACACATCAGTCTCAAACGCCTGCTTAGCCTT
>JAWBJM010000071.1:0-7601 GCA_038832545.1 Pyrobaculum sp. | reverse complement strand
GGCGTTGTTCCTAGTATCGCCCACAAGCGTGTATCTAGACCTTACACTTATTACAGTCCCAGCCGCAGGGACAGGCCCGCCGAAGGGAGAGCCAGAAAGCCAATACCTAGCCACAGCATAACCCTGGCAGTCGGTTACTCCACCACATAGTGCATCTACTTGAGTCAAAAGAGATGGCGGGGTCGTAGGGCTTACAGATGGGTGAATAATCACTTGAGTATTAGGTTGGCCGCGCCATATAGGAGAGATATAACTAGGCAGTGGACATTGTGCAACTCTTCTCCACTGCATTACTAAATTGTCAAAACGGGCATCGGTATACCTGTCGTCGTATCGACCATCTACAACTACAAAAGCTATTCTAGTCACAAGCCCCACAAGGCCAGTGTCCGCCCCTAAATTAAACCCATCGGGGAAAAACCTACCCCACTGATTATTAACAACTCGCCCGAGGTCTTTCACCAAGTGGCCAGCCGGGGGAGTTGTAGCACACCAACCCCCCATGTCGTAGGTACATACCCGCTGTTGGTTTATCACATCCCAGATTTCACTTGTCCATCCAGACGTTGCACCATCTCTACGCCAGACGTAATAGACATAGCGCAGGGAGCCGTTGAGTAATTGTATTTCAAATTGTATATATATCAATTCGTCAATTGAGTCATCGTCGTATGTTAGAAATCTATCGAGTTGTATTGATAAGTCTGTAGTAACTCCAAGATTTCTCACATCCCAAATCAAGGCGCCGACCCCATACGTTGCATCTGAACTACCGTCGACTATGAACTCTAGTGAGTGAGACCCCTCTGTTCTCTCTGTGCTAAATCGTATTGATACAGTTCCACGAGTCCATGTGCTGTGGCTGACGCCGGGTGGCGCGTATTGTCGCTCCCAGCCGAAGGACAAGGACCCGTCTGTGCCGTAGTATGTACAGTAGTTGAATTGTTCTGTCACTGTCTGCGCGCCGCAGTTGAATGTCCACTGTCTTAGTCTTTGCATTGGCTCGGCTGTGAAGTTTATTAACTGGACTGCGTAGGCGCCGCCTTGGTTAAACCACGCCCGTGCTAGTATTGAGTACCGGCTTGTGGTTGTTGTCTGCCAGACTAGCGCCGCTGGGGTCGCCACATAGGGCCCGGCGTCTTGTGTATTTGTAATCTGTGTCTGGCCGCCGAGGGCTATGGCGTATGTGCCCCGGGGGTCGCCGGATCTGGCCAAGGCCTCTAGCCTAGCCCACCACCCCGGGTGTCTATCTCGGAAGGTCCCCACTTGGTAGATCTCAGGCCACCCCGGCATGAATTTTATGTAGTAATACGTGACGTTGAAGTCGCCGGAGTAGACAAAGCGGGCGTCGGCTAGTGGCCTAAGGGAGGTGTTTAAATCTTTAGACACCGGCGGCAGCGACGCGTTTACAAGCCACTGGGTAGTGTTAAAAAACTGCACTAGCGCCAACGCCGCCGCCACACCCAACGCAACTAATAAGAGCAAGCGCATTGTATAAACTTAGAAACTTGTTTAATATATTTTGCGTTTATGTTACTCCAGCGCCGTAGTTCCTCCCTTGAGAACTCCGTAGTTTGTCACTAGCCACCTATTTTTGACTTGTCTCACTATGACTACTTTAGAGCCTTGGTCCGCCGCCACTGCCCTCTTCAAAACTATTGTCACTAAGTCTTTTTTCACTGTCTGGACGACGCCGAACACTGTGGCGGGGCCTACCGCCACTAGCACCACCTCTCCTTGTCTAAAAGACTCTGGCTTTGTCTCAGCCGCCCTTGGTATAGGCCTGGCGTCTATCTCCACGGCTGTCCACACCGGCGGGAGGTGTCCAGGCTTCCCAGCCACCGAGCCGGCTAGGGCGTCTGCTTTAGTTAAGGCGGGGTCTAGGCCGGTCATTAGCCCAACGAGCCCCCCGGGCCTGGCCTCCTCTACTTTTACGCCGCTGTATTCTATACTCAATACTTTTGTATATATGGGCTGGTAGCCGGGCTTGGGCTTGTCTACCTTCAGCCCAGGCCTTATCTCAATCTCGTCGCCTATTTTTAAAACTCCTTGTAGTAACGTGCCACCGAGCACTCCGCCTCTTAGTCTATCGGGGGGCGTGCCGGGCGGGTTTATGTTAAAACTACGTATTACTGAAAATCTAGCCGGCTTGCCCACCTCTGCCTCTCTCTTCGGTATTTCTCTAGCTATGTAAGTGGCTAATGCGTCTATATTTACTCTATGTAGGGCGGATATAGGCACTATCTTCGCCTTTTCTGCCCAAGTCCCGGCGAGGAATTTTTTTATCTGTTCATAATTCTCCAGAGCCCTCTCTCTAGAGACTAGGTCTATTTTATTCTGCGCCACTACTAAATGTCTAACTCCCACTATGTCTAACACTGCGAAATGTTCCGCCGTCTGGGGCTGGGGGGCTGGTTGAGATGCGTCGATGACTAACACAGCGCCGTCTACCACCGCGGCGCCGGATACCATAGTGGCCACTAGCACCTCGTGGCCGGGGACGTCTAAAAGCGATATACGCCTAATTAACTTCGGCTCGCCGCCACCTGGGCACTTCCCCTCTTGTAACAGCCCGTCGCTGTAGTAATACTCATCGCCGCAGTCGTATATGCCAATTTGGGTATAGCCCAGTTTTATCGTCATTGCCTTTTTAATCTCTTCGCTGTGTCTCATAACCCAGACGCCAGATAGAGCATATGTAGTCTGCGTCTTTCCGTGATCTACATGGCCAGCTGTGGAGACTATGGCGTCTGGATAGACGAAAGGCATGTGGAGTTTTTTACACCTACTTATATAGTTACTGTCTTAAAGACAAAGTTTTTAAAATAGACGTAGGTGGTGTGGTGACTGTAGTCAAGCTTGTGAAGTTGAGAAAAGTCTTCGACGGCAGAGTTGTGGCGGTGGACAACGTAGACTTATTAATTAACCACGGGGAGGTCATGGCTGTGCTCGGCCCATCTGGCTGTGGGAAGACTCTTTAGACTAGTGGCCGGGCTAGAGGAGCCCACCTCTGGGAAGATATTTTTCGACGACCGCGACTTCACCCACGTGCCTACGCAGAAGAGAAACACGGCGGTGGTGCCACAGACTGTACACTATCTTCAAAACAGGCGTGCCTATGAGAAGTTTATAGATCTAACAATTAGACATAGAGTCTCTCTAGTTCTCTCCGGCCACGTCCACTCTGGCAACTCAACTGTGGTGATAGATGGCACGTATTTCGTCACCACGAGAACACTCGGCGGCTCTATAGACACGTCCCACGGCTTTAGAGAAGTGGTGGTGTACCCCGACGGCCGTGTGGAAGTGGGGCAGGAGGTGCTTACGTATAAAAATTTTGCAGTGGTGACTTGGGGGTCTAGGGGGGCTCAGATCTACGCCGAGAGTACACAAATAGGCGACGTGTTGACTATAGACCTCCCCGGCTTGTACAGAGGCTTTTTAGTACACAACGGATCTGCCCAATTGTTAGAAGTGAAGACACACCCACTTAGCAAATACCACCGCTATGTAAGGTGTCTAAGACTCCGTTTTGGCTCACGGTGGGAGAGTTCTCGCCGGCGCCTGTAATAACGGTAGAGAGAGTTATTCCAAGAAGTCCAGAGCTTGGCGATATTGTGACGATTATAGCTAGAGCCGAGGATTTAAACATCGGCGTGCCGTTTATATACATAGACGGCAAGAGAGTATTAGCCTCCTACGTCGAAGAGAGGCCCGTCTATTTCTATCGATTTAAATACGATGGGCCTAGAACTATTGAGTTAATAGCCCCCGGCGGGAGGCCGCCGTCATCAGAGGCCCAGCGACTCCGCAGCACACCCCCCCGACAACTCCGGCCACTACCCCAGCCACGCCCACCCAGACCACCACACCGACTCCTACACAGACACCCACAACGACGCCTATCATAGAGACGCCGACAGCTGCCACAGTCATACCCCTAGAGGTGTTAGTATTGTTAACAATCGCCGCGGTTGGCGCCGTCGTGGTGGCTTTAGCGAGAAGAAGATAAGGAATTGAGCACTTTTTTCACAGCCTCGCATATCTCCTCCGGGGCATATCCCTCCCTAGCCATCTGAGCCACGAGGAGCCCCACTACGTTTGGGTAGTCAGCAGCCGGCCCCAGGGCCACTGTCTCTTTGTCTTGTCTATGGACTCTTATCTTTAACAAAGGCCCCACTTTTTCAATCTCCACCTCCACGCCGAGAGTATTCACAACATTTTTAAAGATAGGTCTCTTTATCATGTCGCCGTGGCTGGTGTTATGCAGCGGCGTGGCTCACTTGTAGTTAAAACGAGTCACCTGGTGAAATATAGCGGGCTGCTCTACATCGGGCCTACAATAGATAGCCAGTAGGCGAAAATAGAATATCAATAACCTAATAAATGCCTAAAGAGGGGGCTGGGTAATGTGACATCTATCGACGCCTTAGGAACTCTTCAGCAGCACGTAGACAAATTTTTGAACGCCGTAGAGATATTTCAAAGTAGAGAGTACCTGTGGCGTTTTTTCAAAGCCTGGGATGTGACATAAGAGGCCGCCGCCGGGATTTGAACCCGGGTCAACGGGACTTTGCCCGCCTAGGCGGTCCACAACCCGCCATCCTAACCGCTAGACTACGGCGGCTGTATCGATTTTTCTACTAGTTATTAAGTTTTTCTACGTCTTGTCTATGACGTAGAAGTGTTTAGTTTTTTTCAACACCCCCACGAGGAGGCCCAGGACTTCTAACACCGAAGCCGCCAAGACGTCTACTATATACCTCCTCGCTCTTAAACTCCCGTAGATATAAGCCGAGGTGTAATATAGTAGAACAGCCATTGCTAAACTAGGCCCTTGGACTATCCACAAGGGGGCAGTGGCCCAAAAGATTATAGAAGACGCAGTGTAGAGTAAGACAGGTATATTCCCATAGGCGGCGGCCTCTCGTAAGGAATTTGACCACCTAGCTCTCTGGCGTATGAAGTCTTTAATAGAATTTGGGCTTTTTATCGAGACTCTTGTAGACGTCTGAAAAGTCTTGTACCCCCTCTTTAACAACTCCATGGCGAATTTAAAGTCTTCAGCTAACGACTCGCCCATCTTTGGCCAGATTTCTTTCAACACGTCGCCTCTCACTATTAACAACTCTCCATGCATGCCAAATATTGGGCGGCGGAGTATTTCTAGAGCCAGTCTGTACCTAGTGACGTCTTCAAAATATCTAATCCAGTCAAGTGCATAGGCTAACTTAGAGCGGCCGGGACGCGGCACTAATACGCCGTTTCCCGCCACATAACCTTTAGCGCCGTAGTATGCGATATCCGATAGAAAATTGTCGTCGAGAGGGTAGCTGTCGTCGTCAAGAAATATATACCAGAAGTCAGACCTGGCGTATTTCTCAACAAACCACTTTATCGCTCTGTACTTACTCCCATCCTCTTCAGGCGGCACTACTATGGCTTTAGACAGTGGGAGGGGAGTCGAGGTGAGGACTACGTACCGTAGTCCAAGTCTCTCTAACTGCTCCACTGTCTCAATGAGAGTAGAGAATACTCTCGAATCTCCCACAGTGACGACAACAACTATATAGTTGTCAACTGTGGCTCTATACCTTGGCTTTTTTACAAAAGCCCCGGCGAAAAAGAATATGTATAAAAGACCCACTGCGTTTGCCAACACTACTACGTCAACCACAGGTAGAAGAAATAACGATTTAAAATATTACGCAGTCTCTAAATACCTCTGGTATTCCCATTGAGTAATTACATTCCACGTAGACTCCCAACTCCCGGCGTGTTGTAGATAACTCTCCCACTCCGCCTCTTTCAATCTAATATATGTAGATTTGAAAGCTGGGTCTATCTCCACGCCCCCCTCTTGTGCTAATTTAACCGCCACGCCTAGATGTGGCGGCGTCTCCGGCGCGTCCTCTAGTTCATAGGCTACGTCGTGGACCGGCGGCGGGGGGTCAAGCCTCCGCTCGAGGCCTTCTAAGGCCGCAAGAGTAATTGCAGACAGGGCTAGGTATGGATTCATAGAGGGGTCTGGGTGTCTATACTCCAGCCGATTTATCCTCTTGCCGTAGTAGGGTATTCTCACAATTACAGATCTGTTTCCGAAGCCCCACACTAACCTTGTGGGGGCTTCGTGGTGTGGCACTAGGCGTTTGTAGCTATTTACAGTTGGGGCTACGTAGACGCTGTTCTGCAAGGCGTAGGTCAATATGCCAGCCACCGCATGTTTCAACTCCTCAGTGGGGACTTCTCTCGAGGCAAATATATTCCTCCCATCGCGCCAAAAGCTTAGATGTACATGTGCCCCAGAGCCATTGACGCCCCAGAAGGGCTTTGGCATAAACGTAGCAGCCACGCCGTGTTTCTTAGCAATTGACTTAGCCATTACTTTTAACACCACTACGTTATCCGCCACTCTCAACAAATCGCCTGCGGGTATATTTATCTCAAATTGAGCCGGCGCCACTTCGTGGTGCATTTTCGTATGGCCAAGCCCCGCGGCCACCATTTGGTCCATAATTTCCTCTAGTATAACAGCTCCAGGGCCTAGATCTACGTCAAAATAACGGTTATAGTCTATCGGCTTAGGCGGCCAGCCCTGGACGAGGAAAAACTCTAACTCTACACCCACCAATGCGTCATAGCCCCTCGATTTAATTTTCTCAGCGGTGGCTACGGCCAAGTTCCTTGGGTCAACTCCACATGGCTTTGATCCATTGTATACGTTTGTAAATACAAGTGCTGACTTGCCTCCGTTCCAAGACTCGACGTATATTGCGTTTAAGTCAGGCATTGCTACAAAGTCGCTCTTATTCACTGTGCTATAGGCCGGTATAGAAGAGGCGTCGAAAGGCACTCCGTCTACAAAGGCGTCTTTAGCCTCGTCGATAGAGACTATGTCTACTCTAGGGTAGCCGTAGATATCTACAATTACGAACTTCACTTTCTTCACGCCACTCCCTTTTAAAATCCTCCATACACTGACAGGATTCAGCATATTGCGACTTTTCATATAATTTAAAAGTCTTTCTAGTCGCTACTTATAATATTACCAAATCTATATAGAGATTCAATACACGACGCTCTAATTAACTCGGTTACACACCGCCGGGTAGACAGAAAGAAGTGTAAATTATACAAAGTCCATTAGTATATGCTTGAAAAAAATCCACAGAGCATTATTCATATCTCAAGGCGTCTACGATGTTTAACCTACTGGCTCTATACGCGGGGGCCAACACGCCTAAGAGATTTGGAACTATGAATAACAACGCCGATGTGGCTAAGATAGGCGGCGACATCTCAAGCCCTAGAACGAGGCCGGGCCCTAGCGGGATTTTAACCATCCCAGTGAGTGAAGCAAACGCCGCCGCTACTCCTATAGATAGATAGTCCACATCTATTGTGAAAACTTGCCCCAACGCTAAGACTGAGAGAAAGACTACTATTATAATGGGCTTCATACTCTCCCACGTAGGTGTAAAACTCCGGCGAGTGCCACAACGCCTAGGAAGAAGACAACTACGCCCAGCACCTCATATAGGAGCGGGGGTGTGGGAGCACCCGGAGGCGGCTGGAGGAGGAGGCGGGGTAGACTCACCACT
>JAWBJM010000070.1:0-7811 GCA_038832545.1 Pyrobaculum sp. | reverse complement strand
GCTGTTCTACAGAACGCTGGTTTCAACGCCGCCGTGGTAGACCCGGACTACATCCACAAGCACCTGTGTAATAGCCCTCTCTATATGCCGTCTCTACGGCTTTTAGTATTAAATCAGCCGCCTCTCTCCACCCTAGAAATCTAAACAACAACTCTAGCGCTAGTATAGTGGCGGTGGGGTTGACGTAGTTCTTTCCTCTATACTTCGGCGCCGTTCCATGGACGGGCTCTGCCATCATTCCCCAATCTCCTACGTCTAGACCCGGCGCCACTCCTAAGCCGCCGACAAGCCCCGCGGCCTCGTCTGAGACATAGTCGCCGTTTAAGTTGGGGGCTAGTATCACGTCGTACTCTCCAGTCCTTGTCAATAATTGCTGGAGCATATTGTCTGCAATTCTGTCGTTGACTAAGATCTTGCCTGGGGGCACTTTGCCGCCGTATTTTTCGAGCTCGTCTTCAAAGACTACGTAGTCTCTATATTCACTTCTAGCTACTTCAAAAGCCCACTCTTTAAAAGCGCCCTCTGTGTATTTTTGGATATTGCCCTTGTGCATAACTGTTATAACTCTCCTTCTGTTCTCAATGGCGAATTTTAAAGCGAGTCTAGCAATTCTCTGTGTGCCGAATTTACTAATTGGCTTTATCCCAATCCCCGCATCGTCTCTAATCTTTATACCAAATTCTCTACTTAAGAATTCTCTCACCTTCGCAGCCTCTGGGCTGTCGTAAGGCCACTCAATCCCAGCGTAGACGTCTTCAGTATTCTCTCTAAAGATTACTAAATCTATATCTTCTGGTTTTTTCAACGGCGAGGGGAGGCCTGGGAAGTATTTAACAGGTCTTATGTTGGCGTATAGGTCGAATAGTTGGCGTAGTGTGACGTTTATACTCCTAAACCCCCCGCCAACTGGTGTCTCTAAAGGCGCTTTTAGAAATACTCTCAGTCTCTTTAAAACTTCTATACTCTGCTCGGGTAGTCTACTGCCTAAGATTTTCTCAGCCTTTTCGCCAGCCAATACTTCATACCAGACAATTCTCTTCGCCTTGCCATAAGCTTTCTCAACAGCTGCGTTTGCCACTCTAATCGCTGCGTAGGCCACCTCAGGCCCTATGCCGTCGCCCTCTATGTACCCAATTACGACTTTATCTGGGACTTCTAACTGGCCAGGCCCTCTGTATTTTATAAAATCTCCATCGGGCTCTACGTATTTACCAGTGTATTGTACAAGATTTGGTATTTCTTTTTTAATTTTATCTATATCTACCGACACGGACAGACACTCTGGGTAAATTAAAATATATTCGTTAGGCAATTTGCAATTAAAAATTTGACTACTGCAATGGCTTAAGCTATAAAGTTAAAAAACTACTGGCGAGTTTTATACAGTGCCTGCTAATCTACCCGCTGAGGCAAAAGCCGCTTGGTTAAAAGTAATAGAGGCGAAGACTCCAGAGGAGAAGCTGAAGGCTATGGAGGAGTTTCTCTCAACTGTGCCTAAACACAAAGGCACAGAGAAGTTGATTAAACACGTCAGGCGGAGGATGGCCGAGTTAAAGAAAGAGCTACAAGAAAGGAGAGAGAAAGAGAGGTCTCTCAGGAGCGGCTCTACGAGACTATATGTAGCAAAAGAGGGCGATTTACAAGTTGCAGTAATAGGACCGCCGAGCTCCGGCAAGACCTCTCTCCTACGTTGTCTTACAAACACTTCACTAGAGCCAGACGACTTGCCCTTCTCTACTGTAGAGCCAATTCCCTCTATGTTTGTAGAAGACGGCGTCTATGTACAACTTGTAAAGACCCCCAGCCTCGTCGTGGGCCAGCCAAGTGATTTAAACACTATAACATTTGCAACGGCTAGAAACGCAGACGCTGTATTTTTAGTCTTAGAAAGCGGCGTGGGGGTAGATACTGTAGAAAAGATATTTCAATTTTTTGAAGATGAAGGCATCTATCTATACAAACCTACTAAATATGTCAAAATTGAGAGAAAAGGCCTCGGCGGGATTCAGATATTAGGCACCGGCCGCATAGTAGGAGGCACTTTAAACGATGTAAAAAAACTACTCAATGAATACGGCATTTACCACGCAGCTGTTTATATATCGGGAGAGGTTACTCTAGAGGAGTTAGAAGAGTCTCTATACGTAGAGGGGCAGTACAAACCCACATTGGTGTTTTTTAGTAGAGGCGACGCCCAGAGACCGAGAGAAGAGACTTTAAGATTTGTAGAGAAGCTCGGGCTTGTTTACTACGTGGCCGACTTCTATCGATGTGTTTTAGACAAGAGAAAAATATTAGAAGATTTGTTGAAAATCACGGGGAGGATTAGAGTCTTTACAAAACCTAAACATTTAAAAAATTACGTGGAAAAGCCTATAGTCGTAAAGGCTGGATCTACAGTAGGCGACGTGGCTAGTCTAATACATTCTTCTCTCTCTGAGACGTTTAAATATGCAGTGGTTTGGAAAAGAGAGTTTTATCCACAGAGGCCTAAGCGAGTGGGGCGCGACTATGTATTAAACGACAACGACGTAGTGGAAATACATGCCTGAACAATGTAGAGAAATTAGACAAGTGTTAGAAAAACTAGACGAGATAGAGATCTTACTTAATACAGTGTTAGAAGAGTTAAGAGAGTTGAAAAGAGGCAGGTTTGAAAAACAAAGGGGGTCTTTCGTAGACTTCTTAAGAGAAAGACGTTATATTTCTATTACAGAGATAAAGTCTAGACAAGTCCTTAGACAAGCCCTTGAGAAAGGCCTTGTGGTAGTTTTAAAAGACGAAGCTGCGAATAGAGAAATTGTAGTATTGAAAGAAGTAGTTCGTAAGCTATTGGAGAGACTCCCCATATCTATAGACGACGCCGAAAGACTAGAGCCGAGAGAGTATGAGCTGCTACAGATACTCAATAGACTTGGCTATGTTTTACAAAAAGGAGGCCAATATATTAAAACTGAGTTAGCAGAGGAGTTCTACATATGAGTGAGTTGTTTTGGTTTGAGAAGTATCGTCCTCGTAGTTTTGATGAGGTTGTTGATTTAGAGGAGGTTAAGTCTAGGCTTAGGGAGTTTTTGAGGGGGGGTGGGCTTCCTCATCTTCTTTTCTACGGCCCGCCGGGGACTGGGAAGACTACTATGGCGCTTGTATTAGCTAGAGAACTATATGGTGGACACTGGCGTGAAAATACGCTCGAGCTAAACGCCTCAGACGAGAGAGGAATTACTACAATTAGAGAAAGAGTAAAAGAATTCGCCAGAACAGCGCCTACGGGAAAAGCCCCCTACAAACTAGTCATACTAGACGAAGCAGACAACATGACAACAGACGCACAACAAGCACTAAGAAGAATAATGGAAATATACGCACAAAACACAAGATTCATACTACTGGCAAATTACATATCGCGTATCATAGACCCAATTATTTCTAGATGTGCAGTTTTTAGATTCTCCCCCCTACCGCGACACTTAATAGCTGAGCGTTTAAAGACAATTGCTGAAAAAGAGGGGGTGGTTTTGACGACAGACGCTATTGACTTAATCTATGAATTTTCTGAAGGCGATATGAGGAGGGCGATAAATATACTTCAGGTAGCGGCGGCGGCTAATAAGAAAGTAACTGCAGACGTAGTGGCCTCGGCGGCGTCTATAGTGAGGCCTTCAGAAATTGTAGAGTTGTTCAACTTAGCTCTATCTGGCGAATTTGTCAAAGCTAGAGATAAACTACGTGAGTTAATGTATCTAAAAGGAGTCGCCGGAGTGGACTTCATTAGAGCTTTTCAAAGAGAGTTAATAAAAATGCAAATAGACGACGAATTGAAGGCAGAAGTTGCAGAATTGTTGGCAGATGTAGACTATAGACTTACTCAAGGCGCCGACGAAGAGATACAATTGACTTATTTTATAGCTAAGCTGGGGGCTCTGGGGAGGAGGTTAAAGACACAGAAAAAGAAATGACGCGCCTCTGGGTTGAGAAATACCGCCCTAGGAGTTTTGTAGAAGTTGTAAACCAAGAAGATGCTAAATACACACTGGCGTCGTGGATATGTGAAAAATTCACGGCGCCGAAGGAGTTTTGTCAACGCTGGGCTAAGAAAAAAGATAAAAAAATTCTAGAGGCGAGGGCTATAATTCTAGCAGGTCCGCCGGGGGTTGGGAAGACGTCGTTAGTACATGCACTAGCTAGAGAGATAAACTATGAACTTATCGAACTTAACGCAAGCGACGTGAGGACTGGCGAGAGGATTAAACAAGTAGTTGGGAGAGGAATACGGGAGGCCTCTCTATTTGGATACAGCGGAAGGCTTGTTCTATTTGACGAAGTAGACGGCCTCCACGCGAGAGAGGACATGGGCGGCTTAGACGCAATTATCGAACTTGTAGAGGTGGCAAAAGTCCCAATTGTAATGACAGCTAATAACCCATACGACTTAAAATTAAGACCTCTACGTGAAATCACCCACGTAGTGAATTTAAAGAGGCTCTCAGAAGAGGAGGTAGTAGAGGTTTTGAGAAATATATGTGTTAAAGAGGGGGCGAAGTGTGAAGAAGATGCGTTAAGGAGTATAGCCAAATCTACCTTCGGCGACTTGAGAGCGGCAATTAACGACTTACAGATGTACCTAGCAGGCGGGAAGATACTCACAGTAGACAGTATTAAAAAAGTCGGCGAAAGAAATCCACAGCTGTCGATGTTTGAAATACTCGATAGAGTATACAAAGCCAGATGGTTCGACGAAGCGCGTTCAATTTCTTTCAATCCCTCTTTCGACTGGGAGCAATACTTTATCTGGGCTCTTGAAACTATCCCACTGGTTTATAAAGACTTGGAGCTTATGACAGAGGCCTATGATAGACTTAGCAAAGCTGATATAGTTGTGGGGAGGATAAGACGTACATTAGAGTGGGAGTTGTTGCCTTATGCACTTGAGCTAGCTCTCGGCGGAGTTTCACAAATTAAAAATAAGCCGAGGCTCCCGCCGTATATTAAATACGGCTTCCCACAGCGACTACTTCTATTATCTAAGTCTAAAGAGGCGAGGAAGAGGAGAGAGATGTTAGTTGACTACCTAGCGCGGAATTTACACATGTCTAAGTCTTCTATAAATATCGATATTGTAAATATACTGTCGATTATTGTAAAAAATAATCCAAAAGTCGCCGAGAAGTTAAGCAAGGCTCTTGGCATCAGCCCTATAGAGATTAAAAATCTATTGTGAAACACATTTTAATTAAGACAATTCCAAAAAGAGAGAACATAGTTGCTAGAGACTTGTGCGACTGTCTATATTTCTACCAGCCAAATGTAGAGTGTAGAGCTTTGTCAACTGGGAGGGTTTACGTCTATGTAGATATTAATAGCTTTGAAAAATGTTATAATTTGAAATATTTTAAAAAGTTGATAAAATCTTTTGAAGTTTTTGACGAAGTCTATCTACAAGAGCCTAGTTGTGTAGAGTGTTGTGTAGTAAAGGTGGGGGCGATGTATTTTGTACGTAGAGCTGTTTAAAACTTTTTTCGTACTCTATAAATAGCTGATATATGTAACTTGAAAGTATTTATAACGTCTGTGTCATAAGACTTATGGCTATTGTAGTAGACGACTCAGTATTTTCGCCTAGCTACGTGCCGCCTAGGCTATTACATAGAGATATACAGATTCAACAACTAGATCTTTTAGTTACTAACTGGCTTAGAGACCCGGGGCATCACTATCCAAGAGTTACACTCATAGGGAGGCCGGGGACGGGGAAGACTGTACTAGTTAGAAAACTCTGGGAGATGCGTGAAAAAGAGTCCAAGGCACGTTTTGTATATATCAACGGCTTTATATATAGAAATTTTACGACTATAGTTGGAGAAATTGCAAAATCTCTTAACATACCATTCCCCCGTAGAGGTTTAAGTAGAGATGAGTTTTTAGCGCTTTTAATAGAACATCTAAAAGAGAGAGATCTATACGTATTCTTAGTGTTAGACGACGCTTTTAATCTATCGCCTGATATATTGTCTACATTTATCCGACTGGGGCAAGAAATAGATAAACTAGGCGCCTTTAGAATAGCTCTAGCTGTTATAGGACACAGCGACGCTATTTTAAATAACCTAGACCCATCGACGCGTGGCATAATGGGCAACTCTATAATTCGTTTCACTCCATATACAAAAGACCAAATATTTGACATACTACTAGACAGAGCCAAGGCCGGCTTGGCTGAAGGCTCCTATAGCGAGGATATTCTTCAGATGATCGCAGACATAACGGGCGCTCAGACGCCCTTCGACGTCAATAAGGGAGATGCTAGACTGGCGATTGATATATTGTATAGATCTGCATATCTAGCGCAACAAAACGGCAGGAGGTATATAGCTCCAGAAGACGTGAGGAAGTCGTCTAAAGAAGTTCTGTTTGGAGTTTCTGAAGAAGTAGTGAGAGGCTTGCCTATACATGAAAAACTCTTTCTACTTGCGATTATCAGATCGCTTAAGACATCTCGCGCGCCTTATGTAATGTTTGGAGAGGCAGAGGAGTTGTACAAAATAATATGTGAAGAATTTGGAGAAAAGCCGAGGGTACATAGCCAACTCTGGACGTATCTCAACGACTTAAGAGATAAGGGGATTATAGAAACTAGACAAAATAGAAAAGGAGAGGGCGTGAGAGGACGTACTACTTTAATATCAATCGGCACTGAGCCTCTAGAGACGTTAGAACTACTCGTCATGAGGTTAATAAAAGAAGAGTTGAGATGATAGAACTAGCCCTCGGCTCGCCTCTCAGAGTAAAGATTATCATCACGTTATTAAAATTGGGAGAGGTAAACGCAACAGAGTTGGCCAATAGACTAGAGACTAACTACGCCCAATTGCTTTCTCACATCAAAATACTTGTAAAATACGGAATAGTGGAAGAGCGACGTATAGGACGTGCAAGACTTATAAAACTAAGCGACGCAGAGTATGTAGTAAAATTAGCTAAGGCATTGGCTCAATTAGACGAAAAAATACAGATTGAGGCGTAGATATGGGCGCACGTTTTGAGCGATATGTATTAGATCTACTACCAGCGCTTGGGTTGATACCGAAGGCTAATAGGTATAGAATATATAAAAATGGCGTAGAGGTAGGAGAGGTTGATATACTCGCCGTAGATGAGAAAGGCGATCTATACGCAATTGAAGTCAAGGCAGGTAGAGTAGATGTAAGTGGGATAAGACAGGCGTATATAAACGCAAGGCTTATTGAAGCAAAGCCTTTAGTTATTGCACGCGGCTATGCCGACGACGCCGCAAGGCAGTTAGCAAAAGAGTTAAATGTAGAAGTTATACTTCTACCAGACTACATATTTTTATCTATTGATGACCTATATACAGTTTTTACAAATTCTCTAGCTAGACTCTTAACAGTTTTATTGGAAATAACTCTAAAGATTGAAGATGAGGAATTAAATCAAATTATCAAATGCCCCGATGTACAATGTCTCTGTGAAGAAATAAATTGTGACGTCTTTTTTACAAAACTACCAAGAGAGGCCAAGAACTACGACTTGTTAAAGACTGTGGCAATACTTAAGGCTTTACTGCCTCAGATATGTCAAAAGGCGGCGCTTAATAATAAATAGTTTTATATTCTAGACTATTATGCCAAATATACAAGATATAAAAGATTCTCTTCGCCCTAGGCTGAAGCCTATTGAGTGGACTGGAGACGGATTGTTAATACTCGACCAGAGACTACTCCCATTTGAGACTCGCTACGTAAAATTAACAACAGTGGCTGAAGTAGCCAGTGCAATAAAGGAAATGGCAGTGC
>JAWBJM010000069.1:0-7836 GCA_038832545.1 Pyrobaculum sp. | reverse complement strand
CATCTGTCAATCTTCTTTATAACCTAGAAAGTTAACTTCGCTGGATCTATATTTTTATCTTATTAATATTTATTGCACTTTCACTCAAGGTATAAGTTTTTTGTAAATAGAATAATACCTATAGAATGGGTAGTCTAGCTTAGGTATGGATACAGCTAAGTTTGCATAGTGAATTAGCCCTATTTCGGTGAGCGAAGCCGAACCAATTTGAGCTTCTAACCCGTATTTTTATTCTATAATGGTATGTCGTGTTATTGATAAACAACCAAGTTTGGAAGGATGAAAGTTCACTATATCTGTTGCGTCAAGCTCTGCATATAGTTTGATGTCTTGAGGTCTAGTGAGACTTTCATCTAACATTATCTTAATAGAAGGATAAAATAATTTTCGTAATCTAACAGTGTCCTTTAAAGCATGCCTTGGCATAGGTTGCTCTGCTATGTAAACCCCATACTTCTCCATTATTTTTAGAACTTTGACCGCTTTTTCGTACTGCTTGAAACATTGATTAGCATCTACTCGTAGTATAGTGTCCCCCTCCTTTAGGAGGCTCCTTCCAACTATGATATTCAAAAATTTCTCTAGATCATCTAAGTTACAAGGAATTTTTACTTTAAAATATGATTGATTCCCTTTAGAATCCGCATATTCTTCTCCTCAACCATTTTATAAAAATCCTTCAGGAATACTGTACTCACAACTGGAACACGATCTCTAATTCACCACTAAGTATATAAGCTTTAGATGTTTTTCTATGTTTTACCAGTGCATCTAATAAAGCACCTTCTATTGCAAGAAATGTTCCATAGGTAACTTTCGTTTTAGATAAAAATCTTAAACTCTATCTCATTCAGAATTTTTATTGCCTCATCTAGCGTTCGATCAATGAGTATTTTCCTGAGTTTAAGGGCTGCAATGTAATCTTCAAAGATATCTGTTCCATAAGGAGTTCCATCGCCAATTCCAATTACATGCTTCTCAGTCTTGACTAGTGTTATCATATGATAGTTTTTTAATTGTCTCCAACCAGATATAAAGTGTGAAACTGGGAATCTGAGTATAGTAAAATCTATTCTTTCCATGCACTCTGGCATTGAAAAGCACCCCTAAGTGTCTTATTTAATAGCGAGAAGATAATATGGAGTTGAGAATATTATCCCGTTACCTTGAAAAATTAGGTAGTTAAGAGGTTTGCAATAAAAACTTGTATAACCTATGGGTCCTGGAACCACTCTGTCAGTAGTTGGCATTGGAATAACTACATTAGTAAACTTATTCAAAAGTTCTATCATAGCTTCCGTCGTAGTAAGCTTTGGCGAAATAAAACCATGCGTAGGCATCTTCGGTTTTCCCCATAGCAGGTCACATAACCCGAAACCTATATAAGGTTGGACACATAAAAATTTGTAGTCGCTATTCTTGTCTAAGTATTCGTTTAGAAATGTAATTGACTTAAGTATGAAATTTGGAATGTTACCTTGTGTCAAAACAGAATAAGTAAAAATTTCTTCTCCCGTAACATCTTTTATGTATGGACCAATATGTATCGAGTAATTTAGGATAGTTCCAAAAGATATCATTGAACCAAATGATAATAACATAGCTAGATTTTTTATAGAATTATATGAGTTGTTTCTTTGGCTTTTGTATTGAATATGTAAAATATTTATAGAAAAAATAAATTGTATTAATGGTAAGGCTCTACTTCCACTCATAAAATGTCCTACACCGAACCAACCTATTAACCATGTTGATAGTGATGAAATTAGTAAAATAAGTAAAATATATTCTTGATAACTTGCCCTACTCTTTCTAACAGTGAGCAACCGATATATAACGTAGACAGCAATGCTAACGATTATAATCATGTGTTTTGTGTATTGGCTAACTAAGTAGATGATCAAGTCGCTTATGGTAATGTATGGATTATACTCAGTATAGCGCATGGCAAGTCGCAACTCGGCAATGTAGAACTCAATAAGCCTCTGGATACCTTGCTTCATGGTTTGACCCGCAAGATACACGTCCACATATATCTCATAGGTTATGAATAGCAATAAAATTGTTATTGTTATTATTACAAACTTTTTCTTCAAGGATACAATCAACTTTTTCCATATTATTAAAGCCAAGAATAGAAAAGTTGAGAGTACATATATGAAAAATAGTAATATCACAGCTGTCGAGAGATGAGTAGCAAGAAGACCCATATATGTAAGAATGATTATTAAAATATGAGACATAGTAAATGATGACTGTTGTATTAAAATTTTTATCAAAATAAATACTAAAATTGCTACAAAAGCATAAGCAATCCCACCCCCTCCATAATATGGTGAGAATAATGTGAAAAGCGTTAATAACAATAAAACCCGAAAATAACTAACGGATTTCTCGCTACGTTGTAACGCAGCTCTTGACAGTAGGAGTGCGTAGGTTACGTACGACGCCGCCAATACGGTGGACATAGGCACTGTTAGCGGGTCTATCTTACTAACGAGGTTTAAGAATGCAGGAAGTATCCCGTTTCCAGGGTGATAACCATATTCACCTGAATAATATAGTTCGTATTGATTAGGAATATATCCGTTTTCGACGATCCACTTACTGAATGAATAATGAGCCGATGAATCCCAGGGGCCATACAACCATAGATCGTTCGAATACTTCAAGAGTGGAATATAAATTATTGAAATAACGATAATAGAATATGCCAACACTATTGATGCTTTTAAGTTTCTAAATATATACTTTGGTAATATAGAAATTATTAGGAAAAATACAAAAGTCTCAAAAACAATATTATTCAAGGGCCATGTCTCTGCGAGTATACTGTATTTTGAAAAGAATATCAACATGACATAAATTTCAAATACTGTTATCATCAGAAAAAATATCAATATATCTCTTAAACTCAAATTCATCACTTTATTTTCTTATCTATTATGCATTTTATAATAGTGAAAAGAACTCTGGCACCTATTTCTCTATCTACTTTATGCTTAAATTTTTTAACATTTAATTTAATTCTCTGATACTCTTCACTTGACATTAACTTTCTTAATGATTCTTCTATGCAAACTATGTCTTCAGGATCGCATACATATCCTAAACCATTCTCCTTTACTATTCTCCAAAGTTCACTATCAGCATTGCAAAGGGCTAGTATAGGCAATCCTAAAGCAACGTATTCATAAAACTTAGTGGGGATAGCACAATTGAAAAGCGTGGATTTGACTAGCGGAATAACGGCTACATCAGATGCTGAGAGAACCTTAATCACTCCTTCCCTATCAAGCTTGCCTACGTAATTAACTACGTCTTTGAAGATAGGTGATCTTATTAATGATTGATGCTGCCTATCTACAACAGTACCCGCTAAAAGGAATGTTATCTTACGATTACTATTCATGCGTAATTTCCTTATTAAAACTATTAATTTAGATAAATCATAATACCCACCAATTATACCTGTATACGCTATGACAAAAGCATCATTATCTATTTTTAGTAATAACCGTGAAAGTTGCTTATTTTTTTCTTTAAATAAAGTTAGATCTGCTCCATTAGGAACAAGTACTACGTTTCTAACATTTTTTTGCTCTAATGTTTTCTTAAGACATTCAGTAACAGCAAGAACAATATAAGATTTAGAGAGTATAGAATAGAAAATTTTACATATAAGCTTAATTATACTTATAGCAATCATACTTTTCTTTTTATTCGTCAAAATATCATAATAGTATAATGATGCTTCTGGGGGATCTCGCATATCGACAATAAATCTAGCGCCTATTAATTTAGCACCGATATAACTGGGTATTAAGAGACTATAATCTGGAACGCTTACTATAAGTATTAACGGATTAATAAATATTATGTAAAAGATAATAAAAAAAGATAACAAAATGTTAATCAAAAAAGATACTATGGGAGATCTCGAAGAGATTAAGGGTAGAACATATGCTATACAGTCATCAGATGGTCGCAATATTCCGTCTCTCATAAAAATAGTTCCGCCAATACACTTTAACTTAATGTTCTTTCTTCTTAAATATTCAATAAAGAAACTAATTCGTCTATAAGCAGCTGTGCCTTCTGAGGCAAATGTACTTAGAATCAAGACATCAACACTCTTTGAGTTCTTCATTTTTAGCCTCAACTTCGTTAACTATTAATTTCTACTTTTCAATTTGATAACAATTTTTCATTTTCTTTAACATTAATCTCCTACTATCAGACATTTAAGCTTTGAGAAAGTATTTCTTTTATCATATTTTAATCCTAATTTTTGTATTCTTTCATTGTTTAAGGATAATGTTTTTACTGCATAGTCGGCTAAATCTTCTAACGAGAATGGTTTCGCGAGATAGCCGTTTACTCCTTGAATGATGAATTCTCTTGACCAGGGCATGTCCCACGCGATTACGGGTATTCCTAAGGCGTTAGCCTCTAACACTGTGTATGGGCATCCTTCGTATAGGCTTGGAAATAGAAGAGTGGATACGTGCTTTGCTAATAATTTTAATAATTTTTCTCTTGCTATGAATCCTAAAAACTTAGCATTTATATTGTTTTTCTTTGCATAAAACATTAATTGTTTCTCTAAGGGTCCTTTCCCGAATATCCATAGTTCAGCTTCTTTACCCAGCTCATCTTGGATGAGCTTGAATGCTTTTAGAGCGTAGTGAGCCCCCTTAGTTAGGTATAAGCGGCCAATGTATGCGTATACGATCTTATCATTGTTCTGTACCGGCTTCCTGTATAATCTGTATATGCTCGATAGATGCTCGTAATCGATTCCGCCGTAAACTATGTGGGATTTAGAGCGTATTTCCTCTGAAAGGTCTGGGTATATTTGGGTCAACTCGTCGATGATGTGGCGAGCGACCGCTATGATACTATTAGAAGCCTTTAACTCTCTTTCGTTTAATAGCATGTTAACAAATAGGAAAGAAACATAATATGAAGCATCATATAGGTTTATATACCTTAATTTTTCACTAATTTTTCCATATTTGAAGTAAGATATCAATGAAAATGTTGTTCCATGAATAATTGAAATTAAATTATTAACTTTTTTATATAACCATATTGGTAAAAGTCCTGCCGAACCTGCGTTAAATACTGTGTATTCAACTTGGGCTGCAAGCTTTTGGACAATGTTTTTCGACGCGCACGAGTACCAGAGACTTCGTATTGGGACATCTGGGAATTTCACTCGGATTACTTTGATTCCTTTCCTAAATTCTAAGTCAAGGTATTGTTTACTGGATCGCCCGGCCACAACGTATACTGTGAGTCCTCTTGAAGCTAAGTATTCTGCTAGCTCCGCTGTGTAGTGAGCGACGCCGCCAAAAGTATATGGTGGGTATTCATGGCTAAGTATCAGTATCCTCATTTCATAGACCTCTTGACGTTTTTAAAGCGTATCATCAATAGATCTCCAATCAATTTCAACTTGGATTTTTACATTCTCTTTCAAATCACTAATATTATATTGTACTCTTTTTATATAAATGTTTGTTTTATCTTGGACGAGCAGTGTAAGAAAGTCGTTAGTGCTTAAAGGAATCATGTTATGCTCCATAGATCTATCCAGGGTAAAGGGGAGTGGAATGTAATATGGGGTTTTACTTAGACAAGTTTTATGATCTTTTTCTTCTAAAAACTTTTTAATGATCTTGGCTATTCTTATTGCTGATCTTCCGTCTCCGATGGGAGATTTTTCTAGTGTGGGAACGGGAAGTTCTTGGTATAACTTCTTTTTTACGAGATCTGGGATTAACTTCTCTGCGCCCTCTTCGAGGCTCACTAAGGTGTTATAGCCTAGCAGAACTGTTTCGGGCCATTCTGTTGAATTTCTTAACGTTATAGTATGTTTACCTAATATAAATGCCTCTTCTTGTACACCGCCACTATCTGTTATTACGATCTTGGAATCTTTTAGTAAGGCGATGAACTCTAAGTAACCTAGTGGTTGTGTAAAAATAATACCTTTTAACCGACGCAGTTTATCGTAAAGCCCGCATTCCTCAAGAACTTTCTTGGTGTGTGGATGTATCGGGAATACTATTTTTATATCTAAATCTTTAAGTTTATTAATATTCCTAATTATTTTACTCAATATTTCAAGCTTTTTGCAAGTTAAATTTTCACGTCTATGTACAGTAAGCGTAATTATATGTTCGTTTTCGTTTACATTTATCATCTTCTTTAGCCTAACTCTACCAACGTTAATGAGGGAGCTCTCCATCACATTGTTCAATACATCGACGAGAGAACTGCCTACCAGCTTTATACTGCATGGTTGTATTCCTTCACTGAGCAAGTTAAGAACCGCCAACTTTGTTGGTGATAGATGGAGAGCCGCTATCCTATCGGCGATAAGCCTGTTTACTTCTTCTATCATTGATAAGTCAAATGACCTCATGCCGGACTCATCATGTATGAAGGGGATTCTCTCGTAAGCGGCGACTAAGGCTGCTGAGAGGGTTGTTGATGTATCCCCAAGCCCATAAATTGCTTCGGGTTTTACTTTTTCTACAATACCCTTTAGCTCCACTATCATTTGACTTAATTTGCTTATAATATCTGCAGAACTCTTTACATTTTCTAAGTATATATCAGGTTCAGGTAAACTCAATTCTTCAAAGAATATTTTACTCATTTCATAGTCATAATGTTGTCCACTCCATACTAAAGTGAAAGGAATTCTATTTAATTGAAGTTGCCTTATTACCGGAGCTGTTTTAATTACCTCAGGTCGAGTACCAATAACGACTAACAGCATGATATGGATTCTCGATTACCCTTTTATATGTTTCGGCAATATTCTTCCAAGAATATCTATTTCTAACTAATTTAGAATATTTAAGAAGATGATTATGAATTATATCGAATTTTTCAGTCAGCTCATTTAGTAGCTCGTAGGCGTCTTGTGATGATCTGTAGTAAAATATTCCCTCTTTGAACCATAACTTAAATTCTGATATATCAGTCGTTATTACAGGCCTCGCACATGCTAAGCTTTCCATTATTTTAAGCGGTGTGGCATAACTTATTATTCCACGAGTAAATGGTGCTGCCACAATATTTGACGTGTTTACGAAGTAAGGTATTTTTTCGTATGGTTGCGGTGGATATTTATATACTCGATTTTGAAGGTTAAGTTTCCTAATAAGACCTTCTAATAAGCGGTAATAGTATTTTGCATGCGAGTAGCCGACGATTAGAAGCCTGACATTTCTGTTCTTTTTCACAGCGTATAGTAATGGTTCGATGTTGAGCCATACATCAATCGATCCATACAGGAGTAGTATTGGTCCGTCATAATCTATGCCTATGAACTTTCTGGCTGAGTCCGTGCTCATGGGTTTGAATAGATCGGAGTCAACGCCATTTGGTATTACATGGATTGGCTTCCTTGTGAATCGACTAAGGAACAAGGCGAGTCCGAACGATGGTGTCACTATTGCCGTTGAGTTTTTTATGGCTTCCTGCGTGAGTAGCATGACGCCTTTTTCTATTAAACTCTTCATTGATCCCCTGTAATAGGCTGCGGCGGATTGGGGGAAGAAGTCTAAGTAGTCATATATCGCAGTTTTGCGGTATTTTTTAGCTATTTTAGTTGCTATGACGCTTGGGAGCACGTTGGCGTGTATAACTACGTCTACTTCCTTTATGATCTTCTCCATGATTGGCAGCATTGCCGGTGCGTTTACTAAATAATATGTACTCAAATCTTTAGTCTTGATGGTTTTATATGTTACTTCTTTTGCGTTTAGTTTTCTAAGAATATTGTTTCCTAATGGGTGATTTGGATACGAGAAAATT
>JAWBJM010000068.1:0-7899 GCA_038832545.1 Pyrobaculum sp. | reverse complement strand
CAGAGGTTCTTCATAAAGGACATGTCCAGTACTAGTAGTTTCTCCACAAAGCCCCAGTTCTTGGCACGTGCCAGCTCGTTAAGGTCGTTTATTAGTTCCTCAACTGCTCTCTGCTCCCTAGAGGATGCTTTGTGACCGTAGTTGAAGTGAAGAACGTGAGCACTACAACCCCTACTCAGCCAGTACACGAGTGAGCAAAAGCTATCCAAACCACCACTCACAATGGCTACTACTTTTGTACCAGACGTACACGTAGGCACCATATTAGACCTTTCACCTTGGCGTTTCTCTTGTACACGGTGCTCTGAACAATAGGTAACAAATTTATGTTATTATTTGGTTTGATGAGAACTTGAGAGATTGTTAAAGAGCTTTTCCCAAGATACGAGTGCTATCAAATACACCTCGGGGCAATACAAACCCAAAGATCAGTACGGGGGCAAAGACGAAGCGTGATCAAATCGCTTGTGAACTTACGAGCTTGTATTGGGGCTGAGTCTATACTTTAGGGAAGAAGTGTCTACATCTGCATGCTTTATCTCTAATACACCGCCTGAATATTAATTCAACTAAGGTCAAGATGTGCTTTTGTATTTCAGGTGGAAACTTATCAACTTTAACTACGGTATTACTGCCTATTTTCACCGCTGTATCTAGGTCGCTGCTGTAAAATTGGTCAACGAGCATGGAAATAGCATCACTTACTTCTTGACCGACAAGAACACTCTCTTTTACAATTAAATCAACTATTTCGCAGAGTGTGTTGATAAAAAGAACTATATCTAGTGCTTCTGGTGTATTTAGGTTATTCTCGTAGTATTTGATTTTAAGTACCCGCATGAGTAGTAACCTAGTGTACTTAAAATCAGATAATAGTGCACCTAATTCACCTTCACGTCTGATTATTTTCTTGAAAACCTCGCAGAACTTGGCGAGGAGTTCAATGTGATCGACAGAAACATCAGGGAATATAATGGTGTGATATTGAGCACCGGGTTTTGCTATATATAAAACGGAGGGAACCTGGTCTTTTAACTCGTTTAATAGTTTAACGGCTTGCTCGTAATCGGCTTTTAATTTGATGTTAGCAATACCTTCCATGAATGCAGCAGTTAGCTTAGCGAGAGCTACTTCATCAGCACCCTCGATCATTATTTGTCCTCTGAGCAACTCATTCTCTTTAACAGGTGTTACAATTACTTTGGTTCCATCATACACTAGTCTAACTTTATCGCCAACGTTTACTCCAAGCTGCTTCATCCACGATGAAGGTATTACAACAGCGCTTGATTGCTTGCCAACTCTTATAATTCTCCTGATCTCGACACTCAATGTTAAACACCGCTAACCAAAATGATGATTAAATAGCAATAAACCCATTGATAGATGTAAGGTAAACCTCTTAATATTAGCTATGTTAAAAATTAACACTATTCTTTACTGAATCACTGTTGCTTAAAAGGATCTTGGGCATTCATAATTCTGTGTAGTATCTTTTTTCTTTCCTCGTATATGGAATACCATGAGTTTCCACGGGATAATGGTTGACCACCACCCATCAAGCAACCTCCAGGACACATTGTGTAAATTAATGCGCAACCTGGTTGTTTTTCCATTAATTCCTCTAGCTCATGTAAAGTATGAACATACTTAATACTAGGATCAGAGTTTACCACTAAGCTTATTGTTAACTGATCAAAGGGTTCTATCGTTAAGGTATCTTTAGGAATACTCTTAAGCAGTGTTTGTAACTCCCTACTGGTTACAGCGTTTTTCAGTACTTTTCTCCAGGCTACGCATTGAGTTATATAAATCGCATTGCTTGGTATTTTCGGAGCAAGAAGCTCAACGTCAAGGTTTGGGTAAGTTCTCCTTAAGAACTGATATTCGACAAGGCTCTTAGCGTAAATTCTACCCGGCTGAACTCGAGAATCATTGGAGTATATTGTGATGTTTGAGTAACCAAGCACGTATAAAGCATTAAGGATACGCAAAGGATCAACTCCTTCGGCTTCAGCTAATGATGCGAGAGCTTCGGGTTCAATGTAAACATTTACAATGTCACCCCTTGTTAGTCTCTCGGGTTCAAGTCTATATGTAATTGCTCCAACAGGGCAGTACGCTACACATAAACCACAGTAGTGACAACCAACATTGTTAAACTGCTCATGGTAGGGTGTTGATATAAGCGTCGATATACCCCTATTAATGTAGTTTAAAACGCTTGCTTTCATGATTCTGCATACTTCTATGCACCTACCACAAACTATACATTTAGAGGAATCCATCATTAAGAAGCCTTCACTGTCACTTACCCTGATCACCTGACGCTCAACTAGGTCGAACCTTCTTTCATACCTTACCGGTTTCTCACCCTTCAGAATACTTTCGAGTAACTCAAGAAATTCTTCGACTTCGACTGGGCATCCACGAACATGGTAGTCTACTTTGACATAGTAAGCTAACGGCTTAGATCTCTGTTTTTTATTCTCATCGTATAATCCAGCTTGAACACCACCATGAATAGCGCAAGCGCCTACAGCAATTATAATCTTCGATTTCTCTCTTATGAATTGAACTCTTTTAAGGTCCTTTTCACTCACAATAGAACCTTCAATAATGGCAATATCATACTCATCGCTTTTCTTCACTCCGAGAAGTCTCCAATCAACCAATTCAGCATTGTATTTGTCTAGTAATTTGAATAGCTGTTCGTTAATTATGTTGTAAAGACATCCTTCGCATCCAGCCAGAGATACAACAGCTATTTTCAAGTGTTTCAACCCTATGAGATTTTAACTACATGAACAGCACAAGGTATGCATGGATCATAGGATCGCACCAGCATCTCCACATGCTTCACTATAGTGTTGGTTTCTACGTTATTGCTGTAAAGTTGCTTTACCAGAGCTTCTATGGATTTCTCCATGTGTTTGGTAAACATGACTGTGGGCGTTATTATATCCACATTACTTATATTACCATCCTCTGCAATTTCATAGTAGTGGATCAGTAATCCCCGTGGTGCTTCAACTACAGATACTCCTCTTCCCCTCCTGTTCTTAGGTAATGTTCTTCTAGGCGATGCACCAGCAATATCTCTTAATCTGTTCATCACATCTTTCACTAAATAACGAACTTCAATGGCTTTAGCTACAATATTACCATATGGATTACTTAGTACACTAAGATGCTCATTGCTTAAATCCACGTATTTCTTAGCTAAAATTCTCGCTCTTGCTCCAACAAAGAATATTCGATTGTTAAAAGTACAGGTCTTACTGTTAGAATACTCTGGCTTAGACTCTTCGAAGTACTTTGAATAGTTCTCGCTACTAATGATTACTCTTTTATCATTGCTTACTAAGACATATGGTTCCCTAACTGGAACACTTTTTTCTGGCCAGTTATTCAGTGCTAAGTATTCAGGGAAGGGGTCGGTCATTGAAGGTAAACTAATGTTGTTTAAGGCATAGTCGGTAACTGCATCAATTACTGGAGCTAAATTCTTCATTAATTCTATTGCTTTCTCAATATGTTGTCTTGATATTTCCTTGAGAAACCCTCCTGGCATATACGGTTGCGGCCCAGATAACCTCCCGCATAGAGTGTTCAATGTATTCTTCAATATACTCCTGGCTTTAATAACATCAGACATTATTCTCCAGTCGAGTTTTTGGTAATCAGGTAGTGCGTGAAATGTTAGGTGAATCAGGTGATTTTCTATGATTTGAAGTTTATTGCATACATCCCTTAGCTCGGCTGTTGCTTCATCAACCTCTATTCCAAGGGCATTTTCAATTGCTAAATTTGATGCCCAGAAATGAGCGTGACTGCATATTCCACAGATTCTTGCTGCTATGTACGGTGCGTACTTATAGTTGTATCCAATGACCAAACGTTCAAACAATCTTTCACTTAATAATCCGGAGCACTCTGCTCTCACTTCTTCGTTTTCCAAGTATAGTGTGATTTTTGCTTCTCCAGCTATTCTGTATGGTTCAAGCTTTAGTTGAGTGTTATTCATAGTGTATATACCTCGTGGATCAACTTCTGAAGTTTACCTGGAAGATTCGTCCAAAAGATTCTCATAATAGATTTCAATTCCTGTTTCTCAATATTGTTTTCTTTGTAAAACCTGAGAGCATTTCTCCACATGCTTTCACTTGGTACAAATCCTCTACATCCAATACATGGAGCATTTTGCTTAGTACATTCAGCATCACATCCAGCAAGTGTGAGTGGCCCTAAGCATGGTGTACCTTGTTTCACTAAGCACAAGTTACCATACAAAGAGCACTCGGAGCATACTGGTATGCCTTCGACCCCGACTTCCTTTGATATTGGAAGAAGCAAACATGATCCTTTCCTGTAGCAGTCCCAGCAATTTATATTATGTGTTGCTAGAACAAGCTCAAAGTTAATTCTCCTCATTCTACTTAATTCATCATCGCTTGTGATTACTATCATGCCTTCTTGAACAGGAAACCTACATGCTGGTACAACTCTTCCATCAGCTTTTACAATGCATAATCTACAAGTTGCTTCATTGAATAAGCCCTGAAGATAGCACAATGTTGGAACTTTGAAACCTGCTTTTTCAACAGCATCTATGATGTAGGAATTCGGGGGTACATCTACTTCTACGTTGTTAACTTTAACCTTAACCATGGCTCATACTCACCTTTTCTCGATTGCACCGAAGAGGCAGCTAATTAGACACGTACCGCATTTTATACATTTTGAGGCATCAATACTGTGTGGTTTACCAGGCACTCCGACAATGGCGTTCACCGGACATTGTCTTGCACAAACACCGCATCCACGACATTTCTCTTCGATTACAACGTAAGTAACGAGTTTAGGACACACCTTTGCTGGGCACTTTTTACTCTCTATGTGCTCTCTGTACTCATCTTCAAAATATCTGAGAGTGGATAACACGGGGCTAGGCGCTGTTCCTCCGAGACCACACAAGCTGGTTTTAGCTATTGATGCACCTAGATCCTTTAGAACCTCAATATCATCTTGACTTCCTTCACCGTTCACTATTCTCCCTAAGATATCGTTCATTATCTTCATTCCAACTCTACATGGTAAACACTTCCCGCAAGACTCCGCTAATGTGAAATCCGTGAAGTATTTAGCAACGTTGACCATGCACCCGGAATCATCAATTACAACTAGTCCTCCTGAACCCATTATTGCTCCATAAGCTTGTAGCGTTTCATAGTCTAACTCCAAGTCAAATAGTTCAGACGGTATGCAACCTCCGCTTGGTCCACCAACCTGAACCGCTTTTAATTTTCTACCTTCGGGAGGTCCTCCTGCTAGCTCATACACTAGTTTTCTAATAGTTGTTCCAATAGGTACTTCGTAAACCCCAGTTCTCTTCACAGCTCCAGTTACACAGAACATTTTTGTGCCCCTTGACCTCTCTGTTCCATACTTCGTGAACTCTTCTACACCAACTTGAAATATTGTTGCAACCTGAGCTAGAGTTTCAACGTTATTTACGAGTGTTGGTTTACCCCATAGCCCGCTCACAGCGGGGTACGGTGGTCTTTGCCTTGGCCGTGCTCTACCCTCAATTGCAGCTATCAACGCTGTTTCTTCGCCACAAACAAATGCTCCAGCACTTCTATAAACTTCTATATCGAAGTTAAAGTTTGTACCCAGAATCCTTTCGCCAAGAAAGCCCGCTTTTCTTGCTTCAATAACCGCTTTTTCTAATCTACTTGCCATGAGAGGTTTTTCTGCTCTTACAAAGATGTAGCCTTTGGATGCCCCTACAGCATAACCAGCTATTATTAATCCCTCTACTACTCTATGGGGATCGGATTCAGCTAAAAGCCTGTTCATGAAAGCCCCTGGATCACCTTCATCGCCGTTACATATGACAAATTTTTCATCACTCTTCTGTTCATACGTTATTTTCCACTTAAGCCATGTTGGGAACCCTGCACCACCTCTACCTCTTAATCCTGATTTTCTGATTACTTCAATTACCTCCTCCGGCTTCATTTTTAGCGCTCTTTTTAGTCCTTCGTATCCACCTGTTTTAACATACTCATCTATAGATTCTGGATCTATTAATCCGCAGTTTCGGGAGACAAATCTTACCTGGTGTTTCCACTCGGGTTTATCATCAAGCGAAGGAATTCCGTAATCTCTATTGTCTACTCTGAATCTTAGAGCATATGCTCTTGTGAAGTCCCCGCTTAAGTATTTAGTTATAATTTCTTCAATATCAGTTGGTTTAATGTTCGCGTATATTACAGGAGGTAAACCTTTACCAGCAAGCATTACCCATGGATCCAGATAACACAAGCCCATACAGCCAACTCTATGGACTTCGGCGCTGATACCTGTTTCTTCAATGTATTTTTCAATCGCCCTGTATATTTCGTCAGCTCCTGCTGCTAGAGTACAGCTTGATATGGGAATGTGTACTCTTAAGTCACGATGTCCATAAACGATTTCGCGTAATGAATCGTTGTTCAAATACTTTCCCTCAGATCACGTGTCATCTGCGAAAATTTCACTACAATTTTTCTCGCGTCGTTAGGATTCAATCTTCCATATATGCTCCTGTCACCTGTTCTAGTGTTAATTACCATTACTACAGGAGCAAGACTACAGCATCCGAAACATCTCACTTTTTCAATCGTGATACGCGTTTTACTACTACCGGTGGCCAAGTTTAGTGCATCGTAAACGCTACCCGCGCCTCTTAAGTAGCACGCTGTTCCAAAGCATACTTGAAATACGTAGTCTCCAACGGGTTCTAGTCTAAATTGATGATAAAAAGACGCCACGGATATGATCTCCGAAATCGGTATACTCAGCTTGTTCGAAACTATTTCAAGAGCTTTTCTTGGAAGATGCTTTAGTTCGTTTTGAATATCTAGAAGTAAGGGAATTAATTTATGTCTACTGTAACCATGTTTGCCAATGACAGCCTCTACTAGTTTTGATACATCGGTCTCAGCGATAAAACCGACTTTACTCACTTGACTCATAAGCAATGATCCCTATGCACCACCATATGGCTTGATAATACAGAGCTAAATTCCTATTGTCATAACATGTAATAACATGTAATTACATGAAATAAGCAGAAAGCGTGCAGGTTAAACCCGGGGTTGTTCTAAACAATGTTTTTAACATTTCATACTCCATTTACCAACGTGCTGGGTACCGCGTAGCCCTCTACGATCAATAATAGATACTCCCGTGTAGATAGCGTTTCCTGGTACAACTCTGCTGTTCTTGAGCCCCTGCATTTAAGAAAACCTGTTTCGTGGTTTCTGAAAGGGAAGGCCACGTTGTTTAACGCTTCTTCACTACATGTGTAATTACATGTTGTATTGTACAATTATATTGTGTGTAATTGTATTGCTCACGGCCCTTACCACCCGGTGTTCTACGGCTTTTTCTCACTAGTTCGTAGAGCTCTTCTATCTCGTAAACTTAAGTGCACAATATTCGCGAGCTTAACTCTCCGTGACTTCTTGGACCATATAGCTTTGATCATATAACTTTATTTGAACGGCTGGTTCTACGACTTGTCTCTCACCGTTTTGCAGAGCTCCGAGAACGCTCTAATGCGCTTCTCCAGGTCCTGTGGAACGCCTTTTTCAGCTATCTCACGGTGGTCTATGTCCAGCAGCATCACGGGGTTAGGTATGGAGTGCTCCACGATGAGCTTCAGGAACTCCTCCATGAATACACCCATGCCCTTGATCTTCACCGTTCCCGTGGTTACCTTTGGTTCACCACCCCACTCTGGGTTAACGCTTGTTACCTCGAGAGCACAGGAGGGGCTGCCCTTAATACCCAGTACTATGTATCTGCACCCGTCCTTCACGAGCTCCTTGAGGAGGGTTACGTAGGGTT
>JAWBJM010000067.1:0-8220 GCA_038832545.1 Pyrobaculum sp. | reverse complement strand
GAGCTTTACCGTTGACCAAAAGTGGAGGTGCGTTGCAACCCGTGCGGGGTGGGGTATATCCAAGATAGTCGCTGCTACAAATCGTCTTTAGATTTAGTATGACATACGGCGTTTGCTACAACATAGTGTGTGGGGTAAAGGGGGGTGTGCCGCGTTTGCTAAATGGTTGAAGACACGTAGCAGTGGACTTGGGGGACGCCTTAAGAGTCCATATCTATACGACGTAAAAAACAGAGTTTGGAACGCTAGGGTAGCTATGGCACGTTCGTCACAATTTGATAAAAACTCTTTGGTCGTCTCAGACTACTGCGGTTGTGAAAAAGACAACTTCGTCGAATCTCCGTGTATAAACTTATGGAGTTGCAGTAACCAGATTTAAGCTTTAATTAGCCTAAGCAACTCCCTCGCTTTTTCCACAACCAGACCTTTGGAGTCTAGTTTTGATACTTTGTCAATTATTTCTGCGCCTATTTTTGGAGTGCTGCGTAGACGTGCAGCCCCCACCCACCTCCCCGTCTTGTCTATTCTATTCACCACTTCGTCAAGTTCAGAGTCTCCATATTCGTAAAATAGCCTCCTCAGCGACACGCCGTCGACCTCCGCGGCGTCGAGTCCGTAGAACCAATGCCCACTTAACCTCTCTACAATTGGAGTTAGGTGGTACATCAGTGAACGAGCCTCTGCGGTCAATGGGCCGAGTTCACTATACCCCCAAGACTTTGGAATTCTATATTTTGGAGTGTCACTGATGGCCTTGTACAAGACTCTAAAAGCCTCGACGTACAATAACTTATCGTCGAGGTCAAGAGCTGGCTGTGTGTCTACGACAGTGCAGTGCCAACAGCCGTACCTCACAGAGGACCTGCAGTTTTCCACACGGTACAGCGTAAATAGACGAGACACGTCGAAGTCTCTCTGCATACGCAAAAACGCCCACACGTCTTTCTCTGTCCAATTCTCGATAGGCGCAGCTTTTGTCACATCCCTTTTTAACAGATACACACCGAGGCAACAGCCCGGCAGACAGGAGTATAGTAGACCCCTTCTCCCCGTGCCCCTCGTGGTGGTTCCCCCATGTCTCAAACCGGTGATAATCACTGCATTGCCGTGCCTCTCCAACTCCTCTTCCGCAGGCTTCTTTATAAGCAAATTGATACACCAAGTAAATCCGAAATGGGGCGCGGGGTACCCCTTCACAAAGACATTCCAATAGAAAGTATCCACAGCACTGGGCGCAGCCACCCGTAGCCTAGTCCTTACATACACGCCAAGTCTGTTGACATACTCTATTAGAAACCACCTAGCCCACGCCTCCATGGCGTTGATTTCACTAAGAGTATCGACATACAACACCACGACTTCTACATTAGGCTTTCTTATTCTAGCCCACTGGTACAACAAGATTGCGACCGCGGTGGAGCCCTTACCGCCAGAATACGCCAACACAAATCTGTCAAATTTTTTAGCTAACTCGTCAAAGACGTGAAACGGTTTATACATAGATAAAAAAAATTTCATAGATAAAAAATTTTCACGGTAGTAAAGAATGAGAAATTACATTAGTGAAATATTGATATACACGAGCTTGAGAGAGATGTGAAAGCGGCCATAGGTGCCTCAAGGTTGTTGTTACTACCTCTAATTGGTTTCGAGGTGGGGAGATTGGCTCAGGTATATACTGTGAATTATCGAGTGAAAAAATCAAGTAACAAAAGTAGATCCTGGTGTAGGCTCACTCAAAGTGCCCCGCTATAAGCCGTGTTGACTTTCTACACCGCGGGGGATGTATATACTGTATGTCTCGTACTTCTTGCTGTGGGGTCTGTGGCTGCGTATGAGCCAGAGGCGGCGGCGTGTGTGTTCAGCCGCCTATATCTAAAGGCCCGACGTGCCTCAAGGTCGGTGTGAGTTATCTAGAGTGTGTGGGGGCCGCTGGGGCGCCGGCGTGTCGGGGTGGGGAGTGGGGTTAAGTTTAAATGGCAGTATGTTGTGTAGATCATGTATCACTACGACTTTAGGAGGAGAGAGTTGTTTGACATGGCGGTCTCCCTCCTAGTTTTGACAGTGGGTTTCTCACTCCTATTGTCTAGAAGCACTGTGTTTGATTTTAAACTGGGCAGATTCCTAGCCATGTTACCCATAGCCTTCTTCGTCCTCTTGATAGCCTTCATAGGGCATGAGCTAGCCCATAGACAAGTGGCTAAGAGACTTGGCTACTTTGCCCACTTCCAGGCGGACTACACCTTCCTGCCGCTGGCTATAATCCTCCCCCTGTTCTTCGGCTTTATTTTCGCAGCCCCCGGCGCGGTGGTAATATCGCCCTTCAGTAGATACGGCTTCACCGACGAGAAGAGAGATATATTCTACATCTCAGCCGCTGGCCCCGCCGTTAATATCGCTGCGGCGGCTCTAGGCTTAGCTGCGCTGGAGGCCACAGGGTGGGCGCTGTGGTACATCTTCTCATATATAAACGCCTGGTTGGCGTTATTCAACTTATTGCCAATCCCACCTCTCGACGGCAGTAAGATGATTAGGACAAACCCAGCCATGTGGGGAGTCTTTATAGCAGTAGCAGCTGCACTCCTCTGGGTCCTCTGGTAGAGCTTCCCAAGACAGACAGCCAACGGCATCTAGAGACGACGCCTTTCTATTTACAGTCTTTTTGAAATGAACTAGGGCGGTAAAACAGATGTGTGGGGCGGCAGCTGAAAAGCCGCCAAGGCGGGAAAGATATATATAAATGCAAAATAGATAGGCGCCGTGGCGCTCTGTATAGACTCGTGGGTGAGAATGTTGGGGGGTTGGCACAAAGCCCAGAGAGACTTGGCGTTTGGCATATGATTAGAGTCAGCCGGAGGAAGGCGTTGGCCCTCTCCGCGGCCGCCGTCTTTATCTTCGGCGGCGTGGGGGCGGCCACTGTGGAGACAGAGTTGACTGTGTTAGACCTAGGCGTGGGGAAGAGATTACTATTCCTCACAGACATACACGGGAGGTTGAGAACACAGCCAGTTCTAGACTACGACGTGTTGTTAATTGGGGGCGACACATACGACGAGTGGACGAGAGACTTGTCTCCCCTAGTCGAGTCTCTGTCTAGGCTAAAGGGGCCGAAAGTGGCAGTTTTAGGAAACCACGAATATATGACAAAGACCTACACTATAAGAGAGGGCGTCAGGGCTTTAGAAGAGGCTGGGGTACATGTACTAATCGACGATTGGGTGTACATAGGCGGCTTGAAGATATACGGCCTAGACTGGAGGCAGGACCCCCGGAACTACCCACCGGTCAGGGACGCAGACGTCGTCTTAGCCCACTCCCCAGACGCCTTTCAAAACGCAGAGACGGGGATATACCTCACGGGCCATACACACGGCGGACAGATATGCCTACCGAAAAATAGGCCAATTATTACAAACAGCGCCTACGGCTACACCTGGGGCCTCTACAAAAAGAAAGACGCCGTGATGTACACCTCCCGCGGCGTGGGGGAAATGCTGCCAAGAGTACACTGCGACAGACAACAACTCCTAGTCACATAACCGCCACGTCTCGTGCCTCAGGTCGTAGATAGTCAGAACGGCCGCCGTCTCACGGGGCAGGCCGCTCTACGTCTAGAATATGTACATAGCCGCCGTCTGACATATATATCTGTACCTCGCGCCTAGTTACAGAACATATATATGTTCTTACAAAAGCCGCGTCTTCTCACAGCCACTAGACTGAGAAAACAAACATTAGAGCAAGACACCCCCCACGCCTCACAGACGTCCCACCACCACGTAGTTGACATAGAGCCTATCTCCCCCCTCTACTGCAGAGCGCGACTCCGTGGTCTACCAGGCGGCGTGGGCACTTAGTTGAGTGGACTTGACCACGGCGCCCGTGGTTTAAAGAGAGACGTGGCTAAGGCACTGCCGCTTTTATACACTAAAGTGGGCTAGTCTTAGAGAGTTTAATGTAACAGATATACTAAGCGCCATGGCCGGCGCCGCTTTTATAGTAGTTTTAAAGACTAGGCTTTTTGAGAGCTGTTAAAATGTGCCGATGGGCGTCGTGGTATGCAAGATAACTTATTTTAACTACTCTAATTCACTATGTCTCTTCTCACTGGGCTAGTTCTGGGCTATAGCTTGGCGGTGCCGCCGGGGCCTATGAACGCCTTGATTGCGGCGTGGTCTTTGAGAAGTTTTCGCCATGGCTTCTCAGTGGGGGCCGGCGCCATGAGCGCGGATTTTCTACTAATGCTGGCCACTTTGGCGCTCTATAGGCTATTGGCCTCTCTGCCAAGTCAAGCCTTTGCTCCCTTCTTCGCGGCGGGTGGGGGATTTTTCCTATACCTAGCCTACAAGATAGGGGTTTCTAAACCACCCTCTGTGGGGGAGGGGAGGGGGGGCAGCGCCTTGAGGGGGTTTCTACTAGGCCTCTCTCTAGGCCTTGTAAACCCCTACCAAGTGGGGTGGTGGCTGACGGCTGGCTTGAGCTCTTTGGCGGAGTTCGGCGTTGAGTGGGCCGTGGGGCTTTTTTTAGCTATTTTTACATGGATAACTTTCTTCCCCGCCGCCGTGAGGGCGGGGTGGAGGTGGAATAGCCGGGGGACTTGGCTAGCTATTAAAATTTTCTCAGTGGCCACACTCTCCGCCTTCGGCGTCTATTTCCTCTACTTGGCGGCGAGGTCAATAATTTTATAAAGCCGTAGAGGGGGGTCTATGTGAAGTTAGTCATTGTCTCTAATAGACTGCCTGTTGTGGTGGAGAAGAGGGGTGGCGGGTTCGAGGTGAGAGAGGCTGTGGGGGGGCTTGCCACCGCCGTGAGGTCATTTCTAAAAGCCACTGGCGGGGGGAAAGAGCTGGGGTTTACAAAAGTGGTGTGGGTTGGGTGGCCGGGGGTGAGAGAGGAGGACGGCTCCGTGAGGAAAATATTAGAGGAGTCGGGCCTCTACCCCGTGTCTCTGACGGCGGAGGAGATTTCGTTGTTCTACGAGGGGTTTAGCAACTCGACGCTGTGGCCTCTCTTCCACAGCTTTACAGAATATACAGTATTTGAAGAGAGGTTTTGGCAAGCCTATGTGAGAGTTAATGAGAAATTCGCCAAGTCTGTGGCCTCTTTAGCTGAGCCAGGCGACTTCATCTGGGTGCACGACTACCACTTAATGTTAGCGCCGTCTTTTATTAAACAACAAGCGCCGGAAACTGCCGTGGGGTTTTTTCTCCACATCCCCTTCCCCCCCGCCGAGATTTATCAACTAATGCCTCCTCCGTGGAGAGCCGCGTTGCTAGAGGGGGTGCTGGCGTCGGACTTAGTGGGCTTCCACGTCCATGAGTACGTCAATAATTTTCTACGTAGTGTTTTTAAGTTCTTGGGGCACCCTGCCGAGGGCGGCGTGGTGAAAGTGGGGAGGAGGAAGGTGAGAGTGGGGGCGTTCCCCATAAGTATAGACTTTAGTTATTTCTACAATTCTTCAAACGAGGTGGCGGCTCAGATAGAAGAGTTGAGAAATAGGCTGAGGGGGTTGAAAGTCGTCTTCTCAATTGACAGACTGGACTACACAAAGGGAGTGCTCAAGAGGCTGGAGGCCTGGGAGAGGTTTTTAAAAGAGTACCCCCAGTGGAGGGGGAGGGCCGTCTTTATGTTAGTAGTAGTGCCGTCGAGGACGGGGGTGCCTCAGTACGAAGCTATGAAGAGAGAAATTGATAGAGCGGTGGGTAGGATAAACGGCGAGTTTGGCGAAGTGGATTGGGTCCCCGTGGTTTACATCTCCCGTTTCATCCCCACCCCCACCCTCTTGGCTTTGTACAACGTGGCGGACGTGGCTTTGATCACGCCTCTTAGAGACGGGATGAATCTAGTGGCGAAGGAGTACGTTGCCTCTAGGAGAGACTGTAGAGGAGTGTTAATCCTCAGCGAGACCGCGGGGGCCGCCCACGAGCTTGTAGAGGCGTTGATAGTCAACCCCAACGACGTGAGCGGAGTGGCCGCCGCCATCGCCAAGGCTCTCTCTATGCCGCAGGAGGAGCAGTGTAGAAGGATTGAGGCTATGCAGAAGAGACTCCTCCACCACGACGTAGTGAAGTGGGCTGTGGATTTTATACAAGCTCTTGCGGTGGCGTACGGCGAGAGGTCAGTCTCCAACGTCTACGACGCAGCAAAGCCGTTAGACGCGGCGGCTCTACACGAGGCTTTCTCCAAGGCGGAGAGACGGCTGTTGTTACTAGACTACGACGGCACTCTAGTCCCGCTCTACCCCTACGCATACCAAGCGGTGCCCGACAGAGAGTTAATTCAACTACTGACTGAGTTAGCTAAGCTCCCCAACACAGTGGTGGCCGTCGTGAGTGGAAGGTCGAGAGAGTTCCTCGAGGCGTGGCTCGGCGAATTGCCTATATGTCTAGTTGCTGAACACGGCGCCTATATAAAAGAGAAGGGGGGCCAGTGGGTCCAGCTCTTCCCCTTCGACGTCAGTTGGAAACAGGCGGCGAGGGCAGTGATTGAAAACTTCACAAAGCTTGTCCCCGGCTCCTATATAGAAGAGAAAGAGTCGTCAATTGCGTGGCACTTTAGAAACGTAGAGCCTGAGGTGGGGGAGTCCGCCGCCCAAAGGTTAGTAGAGGCTCTATCCGGCGTCCTCCAAGGCACGGGGGGCGTGGTGTTGAGAGGCAGTAGAGTAGTGGAAGTAAGGCCGGCGGGGGTTAGCAAAGGCGCCGCTGCCAAACGCCTAGTCGAGGCCTTGGGGCCCGACTTCGTCTTAGCTGCGGGGGACGACGCCACTGACGAAGAGATGTTCCAGACGTTGGGCGAGGGGGCGTTTACAATTAAAGTAGGGGCTGGGGAGACCTCTGCCAAGTACTTTGTCACCGCTCCCTACCGCCTAAGAGAGGCGTTGAGGACGCTCCTCACCCGCCCACTTTATTGACTAATAATTGGGCTAGGTTGAGGATTGAGAGACCCCCGGCCTTAGACCTAGCCCTCCTGCCCATCTCCTCTCTCAACTCAGGCCTTTTTAACAACTCTACGACCCACCTCGCCGCGCCTCTCACGTCGTCTGGATTTTCTAAATGTACGCCGTCTACGCCGTTTGAGATATACCAATACGCCCTGGACCCCGGCGACACCGCCACCGGCACACCTGCGTATAAAAACTCCAACGCCCTAAGCCCGGCGGGCTCGTAGTATGACAAATCTACTCCAGCCAAAGCCCCCTTTATATACGAGGCCACCTCCCCCGCGCCGCCGGCCTCTACTATCTCTACGCCTTTTAACTTGACGCCTGCTCCCCTCCCCACCGCCACGACTCTCACGCCGTGTTTAGAAAGCGCCTCCCCCAATCTAGCCAAACCCCTCACGTTTTTTTCCTCCTCTAACGGGCCTACGTACACCACGGCCCCCTCCGCCGCAGGTCTGGCTCTGTCTATCGCCTCTGCCATCTCCACGTCGAGCCAACACCTACTCTCTATCAACAAGCCCCGGGGCTTAAAGCGCCTCATCTCTTGCGCCTCTGAGTCGCAACAAACTACTACTATGTCCACGTGTCTCAACACAGTGGGGAGACTAAGCGAAGTCCACATGGCCCTCGACACAGTCCCCACGGGCATAGACAAAGCCCCCCTGGCCATGTAGAAGGGGACGTAGACTAGAGACACACGTCTCAACGCCTCCCCCGCCTCTAGTAGCGACCTCCTCACCGAGGCCCACCTGGCGGCCTCCTCCGGCCCGTTCCAAAAACTGCCCACGGTGATTACTACGTCTACGTCGTATCTATCCGCCAAGTCGTTTAAAACTCTTGAAAAATTTCTAAACACCACCCCCCCGGGCGGGACGAGAGACTTTAGACTCAAGACTCTAATAGTGGGCACTCCAGAGGGGTCGCCACCCCCGACCTCTACGTAGCCACTCTCGCTCTTCTCAACTATGCCCACGTCTACCGCCGGGGCGCCGTCGTGATAGACCCCGGTCACAAGCCACGACTTGTGGCCAAGCCTTAGGAAAGCCTTTACTAACGCCGAGGCGGCTCTATGTAAGTCCTCCCACTGGGAGCTTTGTTCTGCCACTACTAAGATATTCATCTCTTTTTCAAAGCCTCTACTACCACCATTACAATTATAGCCGCGGCCAGTCCCCAAGTGATAGGCGTCAACATTACGCTTAGCGTAGCCACGTTGATGCCGCCTTGCTCCAAGGCGAAAGTCACTACTACTAAGTATAGAATAACTCTTATGTACTCAG
>JAWBJM010000066.1:0-8379 GCA_038832545.1 Pyrobaculum sp. | reverse complement strand
ACCCCCCTTTCTGACAATCGCCCCCGCCACCCCGCCGCCGTGTTCTAGATAAGAGTTTGCAGCGTTGACAATAACATCTGCCTCAACCTCTGTGATATCCCCCATCTCTAACTCAACGTCTACGTTGCCTACTCTAATAGACCGGGCCATGAGTATATAGAGAGTTTTATAAATACATATTTGACATATTGTGTACTGGGTTGAGTGGGCCCCTTGGCCTATTATATATATAGCCACAGCCGCCTTCTTGGCGAGTCACGTAGATACAAAAATATTAAAGACTTTAATAGACGCGGCTGCCTCCTCAATTTTATACTTCGCCGCCCTTTGGTTCTTCGCCGTCCCCATAGTGGATCTAATATTCTATATACTCGCCCCTCCGAGCAGCCCAGCGGCGGCGTTTTTAAAAATTGCCACGGTGTTCCCAACTGCGGCCGCCGTCGTTGCCTATGTGTCAAATCTAACTACAAAACGCGGCTATTTTAAAAGTCTCTGGATACACCTAGCCGCCGGCGTAGTCGCTACAGTCTGGAACTTAGCTCTGGGGCTGCCGCCTAAGCCTTTTGGAGACTAGACGGCGCCTCTCGACTCAACGTTGAGTTTATCAAAAAAGCCGACTAAAAATTAACGCCACTTCCACAAATTCAACGCCTCTCCAAACCCCTCAACTCCAGCGACTACGCCTTTTCTACAGATTTACAACGGCGACTCCCTACATAATATGTCTCATTTAGCCACAGCGTTAAAGATTGTAGAGAAGGCGGCGCCCACTACTATTAGCATAGCCGCAGTGGACCATAGAAGCCCGCTGATTGTAAAGAAAGCAGAGGAAGTATGTAAAAAAATGAAAGAGACGTCTAACTAGCCCAAGATTATAGTTGTGTCTATGAGACTCTTAGTAGATATAAAATTTTTTAAAGAATGAACCACGTGTAGACATGGAGTTCAACTCGGCCAAATCGTTCTACGCCGTGGGGCTGTTATTAACTGTACTGGGCTTAGGCGTAATAGGCGTTTTTTTAATGCTCATAGGACTCTACTCCCTCTCTAGACACTACAGCCGCTCCACTATTTTCACCAACGCACTATATGCTGTTATAATATCCGCCGTGGGGGTCCTCGCCGCCGTGGCGACGTTGTTTATATTCTACCCAGCGTATCTCCGATATGTAGGTTGGGAGACGCCTCTTGAATTAGCCACGGCTTGGCTTGTCTTATCGGTATTTGTAGCAGCAGCGGCGTACTTAATGAAAAAGTCCTTTGCAGAGTTATACGAAGTGTCTAAAGTAGAGTTGTTTAAAACTGCCGCTACTTTGACTTTAATAGGGGGGCTCACCGCCGTGGTTTTCGTAGGCTATATAATACTACTTATCGCCTTTATATTAGCTACAATAGCCGCCTTTTCGCTGAAGCCTCAACAAGCCGGCGCTTTGGAGTTCTAATGGACGCAAAAGAGGCTGTTGAGTTTCTAGTGAAGTATTTTGAAGAGAAGTTTAAAACCACGGCTAAATACCGTTGGCAAGAAGACGCATACGCATATCTACTCTTTGCCTGGCCCCGGGGCGGCGCCGTAGTGCCGGAGTTAAAATGCTTCGACGAGAAAAAAATGTGGCTTGGGAAGAGGAGACTTTTTTGCTACGACGAGCCCCATGGAAGGAAATTAGCAGTGACTATAGACGTGAGGGGGGGAGAGGTTAAGATGGTGGTCCTCGCCTTGTTTAAACCAAACGCGCCCCTCCGCTGGCCCCCTACGGCTTCTCCACCTTGAGCCTTACTCCCATAGACTTAAGCTTGAGGTATAACAGACCTGTGTGGACGGCGTCTACTAGAGCGTGGTGGAAGACTTGTTCTACAAGCGCCACGCCTAGCTTCTTACAGATCTTCAACAAGTCCACGCCCTCTTTGGTTAAATATAGTTCTAAATTCTCTCTTTTAGATACCCAGTCGAGGTAGGCAGAGGCCACGTCTATATACCTAAAATCGGCCTTTAGGTGATGTTTAATAAACTTGACGTCGAGCCTCCCGAAGACTATTAACAAAGAACTCTGTACTACGTCTCTCAACAGTCTCATAGCCTCTTCTTCAGTCACCGTACCGGAGCCCCCCGTTATGCCGTGTATCACAGCGCTCTTCCCCACAGACTCTCTCTTGACTTCTACATAGGTCGACCTCGCCACGTCTACTACGTAGTCGTCTACGACTGGGACTGCGGCGAAGGAGACTAATCGAGCCTTTTTTACATCTACGTCTGTAAATTCGGCATCGAAGGCGTAGACTCTCACGGCGGCGGCTCTCTCTCTAATTTGTCGTGTAGCGTCTTCACAGACCTAAGGGCGGCCTTCACTACGTCTCTATTGGGGAGCTCATCCGCCGAGATTTTCTCCACTCCCCTCGCCTTGGCCCAGATGGCGAGTCTCAACAAGACGTCGTATGCCTCCACTAATTTATTCTCTAAATCTTTTGAATAGACAGCCCGCGCCCCCAGTTCTCTAATCCTCTGCGGCACTGTGGGCGCCTTGATGCAATACACCATCGAGAGGGCTTTTACTGGCATAGTGAGAGAGGCCAGGGCGTGTTTAGGAGAAAACTCTTTCTGTAGTCTATCCATAGGCCCCAGCGGCGGCTTGTACTTCAAGGCGTTAGAAACCACTCTCAACTTTTGACTAGAGGCCTTGGCGCAAACTACGTCTTTTACTAAATCCCCTAGCTCGAAGACGCCGTAAATAGGCCTCCCGTCGAATAACAACTGCATAGCCACTACGTCTTTGTCGCCGAAGTTTTCTAAAAACGTTGAGACGTCGTCAGGCGATAGTTGAAGTCTATCTGCCGTATTGCCGTCTTTACAGGGGGGGTATCCCAAATCTATTAGATATTTTATAAACAACTCGCCGAATTGTTTAAAATAATTGTCGGCCTTGGAGTAGACTAAGTAATTGTCTATGTCTGTCACTATGAATTGTTCATACACCCCCTGGGAGCCAGAGGCCATAATTACAAATGGATGCGGCGGGGGGCCAAGTCTCTTTTGTACCTCCGCCGCAGCGATTTTCATAACTTCGTCGTTGATATACGTCATAATTTTTGTCAAATAAAGCGGGTGGGGGAACTCTGGGTTCAAGGCGCCCTCCCCCGCCCGCCTCCCCCAAGACCTAACCTCCTCAAGTCTCTTCTTCAACTCAGACACCTCTCTAATCTTTTTCATATCTCTCACTACGTGTAGCGGCAGGGGGGATAGTCTATACGCCAGATCTCTCATAGTGACCACCCCCCTCAGCCTCCCCGCGCTATCTACTACAGCTAGGTGTTTAATATTATTAAGCGACATATAGACAAGTGCCTCTAGACAAGGAGTAGACAAATTCGCCGAGAGTAAGCCCTTTGTAGATACCGACTCCACTGGAGTATTAAAATCAACCCCCGCCGCCACTGCTTTACGTATGTCTGTGTCGGTGAAAATCCCCACTGGCTCTCCACCCCGTGTGACTATGACAGAGGACACCCCGGCCTCTGCCATACGCCTCACAGCCTCTCTCATAGAGACATCTCCCTCAACTGTCACTGGGTCGCGCATTGTCAAATCGGCTAGTACACAGTCTCTAAACCCGGCGGATTTATAGCCTGTCTCACACTCGTTAATAATTACTATAGACTCCTCCTCAGCTCTCGCCCGGCCGTAGACATGGGCCGAGTCTCCACTCTCGTAGTAGACGCCGCCCACCTCTACGAGCCCCCGGTGTACGTAGACGTAGCCAGAGAGCTCTTTCTCAGCGCCCTTTGGGAGATATACAATAGTTACACACTTTCTAAAAAAGTCGAGAAATATTTGAGATGTAGAAAAAAAATCTTTTATCTCATTCATTTAATCTCAGGCGTTCTAATCTTCTGTAAGAACTCCCTCACCTCCTTCCCCTCAGGCCTCGTCACTAGAGATACTACAATCGACACAACTAAATTCACAATAAATCCGACAACACCCCACGCCGTTGTTCCTATCTTCTGGCCGAAGACCTCTATAGGCGGCATTCCCAACACGCCTACGCTTAGGACGTAGGGCAGAGCCACGGCCATGCCGGCGATCATGCCGGCCACTATTCCATATCTATTCAACCTGCTCCAGAATATGCCTAGTATCACGGCTGGGGTGAAAGTCGACGCTGCGAAGACAAAGGCCCACGCCACCATCAAAGCCACGTATTGACTATAAGTGGGGTCTTTCAAGGCTAAGTAAGCCAATGCGGCTGCAAAGGCCGCGATTACCCACAACATAATCCTCGCCATCCACACCTCTCCCTTTTCCGACACCCTCGGGTTTATAAATCTCTTATAAATATCGCGAGTCACGGCGGTAGACATCGACAACAATAAGCCGTCTGCTGTGCTTATGGCCGCGGCGAGTCCGCCCATGGCCACTAGAGGCGCGATGATCCAATGCATGCCGAACATATCGGGCATCCCCACCACCACTATGTCGCCATGGAAAGTCAACTCACCTGGCTGTAGAATGCCGTCGTTATTTCTATCATTTATGCGGATCAGGCCGGTGGGAAGCCACTTCTTCACCCATTCTAACTCCATGACTTCGCTTATAGGCCTCCCCCAGAGGCCACTAATGGAGTATCTAGCGATCGCCGCGTAGACTGGAGCTGTGACGTACAACAGACCTATGAATAATAACGCCCAGCCCACTGAGTATCTCGCCGCCCTCATAGAAGGCACTGTGTAGAACCTTATCAATATGTGGGGTAGCCCCATAGTGCCTAGCATTAAAGTGACGGCGCCCATAATCCAATTTAACTGCCCAGTACCCGCTGCGAACGCTCTCGCAAAGGGCTCAGTCCACTGCCTAAGGCCGAACTCAGACTCTCTTGCCTGTATCTCCTCTACTAATGGCCCGTAGGCTAATTGTGGCAGTGGCTTAAAGAGGCCGAGGACGTAGGCCGCAATCATTACGGGGACCCAGTACATCGTTATCATAAAGACGTATTGCATCGCCTGTATCCACGTGATAGACTTCCAGCCAGAGGTCCAGGAGTACATAACTGTGCCTATAACGCCGATGAAGGCGCCTATTGCTGCCTCTATGCCTAAAAATCTGCCGAACACCACCCCTATGCCGGTGAGCTGCGCAGTTAAGTACGTGAAAGAGATGATAAACAACATCACCACGGCCACAAGCCTAGCCACGCCCCACCCGCCAGACCTCGCCTCTACAAATTCAGGAATTGTATAGGTCTCAGACCTCCTCACGTAGGGAGCCACTGTAAAAGCCATTAAGGTATAGCCGAGCGTCCAGCCGATGATGAAGGGGATGGCGTCGAAGCCGAGGAGAGCCACAACTCCAGCCATCGACAAGAACGAGGCGGCGGACATCCAATCGGCGGCTGTAGCCGCCCCGTTTACAATAGGAGGCACTCTTCTCTCAGCTACGTAGAAGGCGTCCACCGAAGCTCTCCTAAGGCTCAACGCCACGAAGAAGTATATAAACAGACTGCCCACTACGATAATCAACGAAGTGAGGTATGGATCTAGCGTAAAGTATGAAATAGCAACTACGGCAAAGTAGATAGTTAAAGACAACAGAGCGGTAAGTCTGGGATTGTTTAAGACGTTCATACCCCCCTCCTCACCACTACTTCCTCTCTAGCCTCTCCCAACTCATGTCTTAGTCTTTTATCAATTCGATCCATAACTGCGGCGTATATGAATATTAAAGCCACGCCGAGTGTAATCACAACGAAAGTCAACATAAACCAATGGAGTGGGGGCAAGTTGCCTATCCACACGTTTAAGAATACATGTGGCGACAAGACTGGTATAATTACAGCAATAGCTAACCACCCAAGGAAAAACAATAACGTCACATTTCTAGTAGTCTTCCAATATTTTTCAATAGCTTCCTCTCTACTTTTCGAAGTCATGGCTTTCTTTTGAAATAGTTTGTTTATAAAACTTTTTGAAAAATTAGATAATTAAAATGATAAGTTATTATTGTTAAAGAAATATAATTATAAATAATACATAATCAAATACGAATTGGAGAGGTGGTCGGCGAAAAATTTTAAAAATCTCGAAGTAATAACTAAAGAGGGCCCGTAGCTTAGCCCGGTCAGAGCGCCCAGGAGCCCGGCCTCCGCGTAAGGCTCATAACCGGGAAGTCCCGGGTTCAAATCCCGGCGGGCCCAATCATTTTAAAACACATAGACACATCCAGAGGTGATTAGATCAATTGTTTTAATCACGGCGCGGGACAAGCCGGGAGTATTGAAAAAAATCTACGACATAGTGGCAGACAACGGCGGCAACGTAGTGTTTAACTTCTCCTATGTAGAGGGCGATGTTTCGCATATTATCCTAATTGTCGACATGCCTGAAGAGAATTTACAATACGTGGCGGAGGTTCTGTCGGCGCTCTTTACAGAAGAGGGGGCATCTGTAGAAGTGGCGCCGCTGGGGCCGCAGTACTTTGACAAATTAGTAGTCTACCTCGCCGAGGCCCCCAACGCCGCGGTAGGTCTGTTGAAGTACCTACACCCAGAGGAGCGGGCGCTTCTTATTTCAAAACTCGACGAGGATATACGCTCAAAGATATATGTAAATCTGCCCATTTCGATATTGGCGGAGACTCTTCCATACGCCCCCGCCGAGATTTTAAAAGAAATAGCAGCCTCAGTAAAGCCGAGAGACTTGGCCTATGCCCTAGAGCTGTTAGACCCAGACGACATGGCAGACGTATTGCAAACTCTAGGCCACGAAGTACAGAAAGCCGTGTTGAAGTATCTACCCGAGGAGAGGAAAAAAGCTGTGGAGAGCCTCCTTGCTTATAGGCCAGACACTGCGGGCGGGTTGATGACTACTAAAATATTGACAGTGCCCCCAGACGCGAGAGTGGGCAAAGTTATAGAGGAGTTGACTTCTGGCAAGTTCGAAATCGGCGACGAGGCCTATGTAGTAGACCTCGAGGGGAGGCTTATGGGAGTGGCCCCCCTCTCTAGACTAATAAAGGAGGATCCTGCGAAGCCCGTCGGGAGGGTAATGAGGCGGGAATACGTCACAGTAGACGCCGCTGCCGACCAGAGAGAAGTAGCCACAGTATTGATGAAGTACGACCTCACGAAAGTCCCAGTGGTAGATAGAGGCGGCAGATTACTAGGCGTAGTGACGGTAGACGATGTATTAGACGTTGTGAGACACGAGACTTTAGAGGAGACGTTGGCTGGCTTTGGAAAAATTAGAATAGGCTACATTGACAACTACGTCCTCGCCTCAATAAAAAGCCTATACATAGCCAGAACCCCCTGGATACTATCTCTCGCACTGCTCAGCTTCTTCACAGCCACAGTCATCGCCGCATATGAGTCTGCGATTGAAAAATATGTAATACTAGCAGCCTTTATACCGTTGATAATAGACAGCGGAGGCAACATCGGCACACAAGCCGCAGCGCTAGTCCTCAGATCATTCGCGCTCGGCCACCTCGTCCTAAGAGATTTCTACAAAGTAGTTAGGAAAGAGTTGGCCACGGGGTTCTTAGTGGGACTCTCCGCCTTCCCATTAGTCTTCACCATGGCAGTAGTGTTGTCTCTAGGCATTGGATACACTATGTGGGAAGCCGCCGCCGCGGGGCTGGCCATAGGCCTCTCTATAATAACTACTCTAACCGCATCGGCCATCATAGGCGCTTCTATAGTCTTCGCGGCATATAAAGCCAAGATAGACCCAGCCACTATGTCTGCCGCCACCATTACTACAATAGTAGACCTCGCCGGGACGTTTCTCTACTTAGCTACATCTACTACGATATTAACAATTATATATACATAAAAATACTTACATATGAAATACGCCGAGGCGCGAGACCTATACGCCATTGGCATATTCCTCTTCCTCAAAGGCCTTATAATACTCCCAATAGCCGCCGCGGGTCTGCCCCTCATAGCGCTTGGCGCCCGCGGCCTCTCTGCCCACTACAACAATCCGGGCATATACAACGGAGCTAAAGCCGCCGCCCTCGCCGCAGCGGTGGGCTTTACTATATATGCGATATATTTATACGCCATAGGCGTAGTCCACAGCCCAGTGGAGTACCTCAGACCTTTGAAATTAGCTTCTACAAACCTCGAGACTAACTTCGCCCTCTGGCCTGTGGCCATGGCCTTTGCATATTTTATCTACAGAAGTCTCAAGTCGCTATACCAAGCCACGGCGAAAAAATCGCTCAACACGGCGGCCAAAATCACTTTGGCAGGCGGCCTCCTCCCAATTACAACAGTGGGCATATTTATCATATACGCCGGCCTCTTCCTAGCCCTACTGGCCACCTTCAACCTCACCCCGCCCAAACGCCCCCCGCCTAATTTGACGTAAGACACAGCCGTAATC
>JAWBJM010000065.1:0-8487 GCA_038832545.1 Pyrobaculum sp. | reverse complement strand
AAAGACTTAGATATTCATATATGACTGTTTATATGTAAATAAAGAGGCATTGAATTAATTAAAATATACACTTTTGACTACCTACATTTTCTAATTATTACAACTGCCGGCCGCAGTCCTTTAAATTTTGTCAACTCCTCAGGCGTAGTTTTTATACATTCTCCACCTGTAGATACTGAGTAGCAGAAAAACACCTCTACCGACTTGACACAAGCCTCGGCGATAGACTTACTCAAGTCACTCAGTCGGTCGCCCATCATATGCACAACAATTGTATCTGCCGCCACTCTCTTCAACACTTCGCTGTCTACGTGTGGATAGGAGAGGAGAGCCACGTGTCTCAACACCTCCCCGTCTGTGAGGTCTATCTTATACAAAGCCGCAGCGGCGGCGTAGGCGCTCACCCCCGGCACAATTTCACAAGGCACGCCCCTCGCCTCGGCCTCTCTACATATCCATAGACCTCTGCCAAATAGCGTAGGGTCTCCGTTTTTCAAAACTACAACTCTATACCCACGCGCCGCCTCTTCAATTAATTTTTTAACTACTTCGTTGTGCTCCGCCTTTCTATGCCCTAGCTTAACTCTCTTCGCACGGGGCGCGTAGGTCTCTACAACCTCGGCGGGGACCAACTCGCCGAATGCCACTACGTCTGCCTCTTTTAAAAGCTCTACCGCCCTTATTGTGAGTAGTTTTAGATCTCCCGGGCCGGCGCCTACTACATATATTGGCATAAATACCTCAAGACGTTGTATGTATATGGATGTATATGCATATACTGGGCGTGCATATTCCACTTAACCACGCCGTCCCAACCACCGCCGATGCCCACCCCCCTCTCTAGCTTAATCACAGGCTCTAGCCTCTCCCTTGGGATAAGTTTAGAATAGTGGAACTCGTGCCCCAGCAGCTTCGTGCCTACAGGAGCCACGGGGGTGTTTCTAACCACAGACCCCCAGACGTAGCCCTTCCCCACCGGCCGCCTAAGTAGTATAGTCACTGCGTCTATCGCCCCCACCATTTCGTACTCGTCTCTATCTATAACAATAGAAGAGGTGAGGTACATCAACCCCCCACACTCTGCGTACACTCTCCCACCCCGTTGGATATATTTAAGTAGAGACTTTCGAAAAGACTTATTTTTCTCAAGCCGTTCTGCATATACCTCTGGGAACCCGCCGCCCACTATTACTAAATCCACCTCGTCTACAAAATCCCCCTCCGAGGCCTTTAGAAAAATAGGCTCTCCTAAAAAAGTCGCCTCTTCTATAAGCTCGGGGTAGTAGAAAGTAAAGGCGTTGTCTTTCACAATGCCGACTTTACACCTCCTCCCAGGAGCCGCCGTCACTTCACTAATTTGTTTAAAGTCGCCGTCAGGCTCTGCGGAGCGGGCAATATCTATAAGCCTGTCTAAGTCAAGGTAGGGCACTACGTAGTTCTCTAAGACATCTGCAAGCGTCGGCGTGTCGCCCCTTTCGTCAATAGGCACGAGGCCGAGGTGTCTATACTCAAACGCCCTCTCCAAGGCGCTCGACTTGAGAACTGCGCCAAATACCTCCACGCCCTCTTCAGAAAGCGACTTTGTGATCTTCTCCGCTTGTTTAGAAGTTACATTTGTCAAAACAACCCCCGCTATCTTCACCCCGGGGTCGAAAGACTTGAGACCTCTCACCACCGCCCTCAACGTCCTATTCACCCGGTCTCCGTTCAATACCAAAACCACGGGGGCCTTTAACAACTTGGCAACTTGGGCAGTGGAGCCCACTTCAGACACGCCGTCTGGCGAGTCGTAGAGGCCTAGGACCCCCTCGATTACAGCTATGTCGACATCTACAGTGTATTTTACAAATCTCTCCAACACCCCCCCCTCTCCCATCAACACGGGGTCTAGATTACGCCCAGGCCTCCCCGACGCCCAGCTGTGATAGGTAGGGTCTATGAAGTCGGGCCCCACTTTAAAAGGAGCCACTCTCAGCCCTCTCTTCGCCAAGCCGTATATAACCCCCAGCGTCACTATAGTCTTTCCAGACATCCCCTTGGGCGCAGAGATTAAAAAACGGGGGACCATGAAAAATAGATCTACAAAACCACTGCGGTCTCCACCAACGGCGCCTTCTTCCAATATGCCGATTTCCTAACTACAAAGATATGCTCTACGTCCCCCTTCTTTGTTGCTATAACCACACCGCCACTACCCTTAACTACCTCTTCTACACGCCTACCGGCGTGTTCGCCGGGGAAGAAAACAACGCCATCTCTAGCTTTTAAATACATCAATAAGTCACATATACAAAACTTCTCTAATACTTGGTCGTAGCTCCACATGCAATAAAACCTAGAGATGCACTAAAAAATTTTATTTCAAAAAAATGTAGAATATCAACCCGGCGGGGGTATGTACTCTTTCTCTTTGGCGGCGGCCTCTTTAATCTTGTCGATGTCCTTAAATACTTCTTCAAACGCTTCTTTGCCTATTGACTTAGTGGCCACTATGCTTTCAAATAACGCCCGCTTAAAAGCCACTGGGAGGTCTTCTAGAAAACCTCTGGCGTCTATCCTCGCCGCGGGGAAGGCGGCCAGTATCTTCTTCGCAGTCTCTTCGTCCACCGGCACCTCGAGTATTTTAATCTCGCCTCCGAACATAGACTTAAGGCCCTGCGCGATGGGTAAGTCTTTAATTGCCTCAAACCTCTTCTCGTCTATTAACAAGCCGATTTTGTAGCTCATAGCTCTACCTCTAACTCCTGTTCTTTAATTTTTAGATATCTATCTGTGACGTAGGGGTATCCGTAGACTCTCCACCACTTTACAATAACGTCATACACCTCTGGCCTCATGACAACTTTTGGAGGCCTAAGACCCTCGATAATTACCCCACGGAGGAAAGACCCAGATATACGCTCCACCGGCTGATTTGTAAGCGGGGGCTCTTTATAGTCTCCATAAGACATGCCCAAGTAGGTATAGTCGCCGGTCTTTGGGTTATAGGCGAACTCTCCCATATTCACCGGCTGTATCTTAAGCCCCTTGTCCACTTCATTAGGAGGCGCGTTTATGCCATATGAGGGCAGCCCCCTCGTCCATAAATACTGCGTGGCGTATGGGTCGAAGTATTCGCCAACGGCGGCGTGGTCGCGGCCGAACATATGGTGTGTTGCCCCCATGTTTTGTCTAATTATGCCGTGGAGAATACTCTCCAACGGGTTGCCGTAGCGCATATCCCACAGAGTCATAGTCACTACATGTCTATCTGGGTGGAAGTAGCCAAATTTATTCAAAGCCTCGTGCCCCTCTAAAATCGCCTCGTCTACATAGTCGCCGGGCCTCTTAGCGCCAATTATGGCATTGACTAATACCGCGTCGCCTGGCCTATTCCCACCTGCTACAAACATGGCGAATTTCATAAGCATCTCGTGGCCAACGTGGGGGACATTCCTCGTCTGGTGCGCAACTACAATCTTCCAACCCTTCGACTTGACGTACTCTCTTGATTTCTGCGGCGGCATCCAGAACCGCGAGTAAGGCTCTTTAAACCTCGGCGGGTTTACTAAAGTGAGTTTTCCAGCTATAGCCATGGGGCGCATCATTCTATAGATAAGCCACCCGGGGTGTTTCTCATCAAATCGTTTCTTAACCACCTCGCCGTTGCGCTCGGGAGTGCCAAAGACGGCGTCTGCCAACTCCTTCCTATCGCCTAATTTATATATCTCAGACACCTCCAACACAGCCAGCGGCTTGCCCTTAAGTGTGAGCAACACTCTATCGCCCTCCTTCACCCCCACCGACTTTATCTTCTCCTCGTCTACGTCTAAAATAAGCGGATATGGGAAAAGCCACCCGTCTAACAACCTCCTCTCCTTTAGTATAGACTCTACCTCATTCCTAGTCATAAAGCCCTCCACAGGGCTAAAGAAGCCGTATGTAATAGACATAATTTCTCTATAGGGGTTTCTAATCGGCGCCCCGTCCGGGCCGTAGGTGGGCTCAATCTCTAACTGAGGCAGCCCGGCAGACATAGAAGCCGCCTTATCTCGATCCTCTACGACGTTGTAGACAAGTCTCCCGCCGTATGGCTCTAGAGGAGCTGTCATGCACACCTCCTTAAAAAAGACAAAAATACATTATTAACAACTAGCTGTAAATATAACCTAATGTGATACCTTAACTACACCTAACATCGCCAAAGTCATAAATACTATAATAACAACTGACAGTACTACAATACTAAAATTTTTTCTAGCGGCGGAGAGCGCTGTTAATACAACCAGCGCCAACAGTGGAGTCGTTGCGAAGATATAGACGCCTAACATGGACCAGAGGGGCTTGGCGACTCCATGTCTAGAATCTTCAAAAATGTTTAGAGATCCCCCAGCAGCCACTTCTCCAACTGCAGTTACTACAATAATAACTATACTGACGATAGAGAGGAAGAATAGAATATTAGCAAAGACCTTCTCTGAATTCATAACAAAACTGACAACGCTCTATTTATTAACTGTACTGCAGCTATCAACATCACAGCCACCACCGCCATCTTTATAACACGGGCCCTGGTCACTAACATTAATCTAGCCCCAACTATCGACCCAAGCGCCACTCCAGGCAACACCGCGGCAAGTAAGAGGTTTTCTACAGCACCCTCGTGTACGTAGACCCAGAAACCGGGCATGTCTCCCACTATAAATGAAGTCTTTGACGTAGCCACTGCAATTTTAATAGGCAGGCCCATGACGATATTTAACACTGGCACCAAAGCCCAGCCGCCCCCCACGCCAAACATTCCACTTATAAAACCCACGCCGCTGAATAAAACAAATGAAGGAAGTAGATTCCTCGCAGTGTATTTAATCTCCTCCTTTATCGATGGGTCGTAAAACACGCCGTAGAGACCTAGCGCCTTTGCCAAACCCCTCGCCTCTCCACCTCTAATCCGGCCGCCGCCCTCTCTATACGTCAACATAATTGTGGCCACGATAATAATTAAAACGCCTAGAGACAGCCTCACGTAGGCCTCTCCCACCTTGCCGTATTCTTTAACTAAAAACAGTCCTACGAAGGCCCCCAGTATAGACCCAACTGCCAGCGCAAGACTTACAAATAGAATAAAATTCACTCTTGTAGCCCCCGCCCCGATGAATTGTCTAATTACAAACGCCGAGCCCATCATAGCCAGCGCCAGACCTGTAGACCTGATAATATCAATGTTTAAGTCTGTAAACGCCATCATAAGAGGCGTGAAGAGGACGCCGCCGCCTACGCCGGCTAGAGCGCCTATTATGCCAATGCCAAAAGACGCTATGAATAATAAAATAAGAAAAAAGGGGTCCATTCTACGGCAATATGTGTATAACAGGTACAGTCCTAACAGACCACTGGCCCGTCTTGGGGTCTCTCCTGGCGTTTACAAAGACGTGCCACTTGTCCTCGTCGATGAATGGATAATCTGCGTTTAGGTAGTAGCCGCGGCTCTCTTTTCTATGTAGCATAGAAATCACTACGCCCTGGCCTACTAATAGGCGGTGGTACACCTCCCACACTCTCAACAACTCATGTAGAGTCGCCGCGGCGGCGTAGCGGAAGTCCTCCTCCAACATCTTCAACAACTCCCACCCCCTGTTTAACAAATACTCATTCGTCACGTAGAACATCCCAGCCCCCGCCGCGTACTCGTCCATAATCTTCTGTAGTCTGACTAACAACTGGTACCAGTTCAAGTAGTTGGGGTGTATCTCAAACCAATACGTCAATGGGTACGGCATAGTGGGCGAGGTAGTCAACGGCTTGTTTTTATGATACCACTCCATTGGCCTAAACACAATCTCTTTGTAGCGCTCAATTGTGTCGCTGCTAATAGTGGGTCTGTAGTCTTTTGCCTGTGTTAAGACGTAACGCGCCGCGGACTTACCTGCGATGCGGCCCTCCGTAAAGCTGCCGGAGGAGAACTTGTGGCCGCTGCCCCCCACAGTGTCGCCCGCGCCGAAGAGGCCCTCTACAGTCAACATTCTATTGGGGCCCCATTTATACTCCGGCGGCGCAATGTCCGGAGGACCAGAGGCCCACATGCCGCTTGGAGATGCGTGAGAGCCTTGAATATACGGCTCAGTGGGCACCAACTCAGAGGGCGTCTTCTGCGGGTGGATATTATTAGCCGCCCAGTATATAGCCTGCGTCGGCGTCATGTCTAAATAGTCTTCGAACAAAACATGGAGAGACTCCTCGTCGGGGAGTCTCTCTTGTGTCTGCATAATGTCGGGGCCGCGGCCCTCTTTGAGGTTTGTAATCGTGACCCACGCCCTTATTGGGGTGGGCGTAGGTCTCGCAAAGGCGAAGTCGTAGAATATCTTAGACAACTCTTTCTTAGCCTCCTCCGGGAGAGGCTCCCACTGCCTACCCTTCACGTCTGTAGACCTCATCTTAAGTAGTAGATACGGAAAGCCCACTGGCCCATACGCGTCTTTAAATCTCACTACAATCAGACGGAACTCTAGACTCGTAGTCTCGGCGCCGGCCAGTATGGGGATCGCCAAGGCGCTGCCAGAGGCCCACGTGGGGTACCACGTCCTCCCCATACCCTCCCCCACAGACCTGGGGCGGTATAGTAAAGATGTGCCGCCAGAGGCGACTATAACTGCCTTTGCTTTAAATACATAGAAAGTGCCGTCTCTTACGCCAAAGCCGACAACCCCAGCGATTCTATTAGGCACTCTCTCGTCGAGGAGTGGATGTGTAATAAAAACTCTTTCATATATCTCGTCGGCGGATTTATAACAACCACCCTCGGCGATAATTGCTTTGTACGACTCGCCGTGGATTGGGTGTTGCCAACGGCCAGTCCTTAAGAATTTGCCAGTCTTTGGGTCTCGCCACAAGGGCAACCCCCATTCGTCAAAGAGCTTAATTGTAGAAGTCATATGGCGAGCTATGTCGTACACAAGGTCTTCTCTCACAATACCCAACAAGTCGTTTCTCACATAGTAAACAAAGTCCTCGGGCTTTGGGTCGGCGGGGTCCTCTGTGAACTCGCCTAAGTTACACGCAGAGAGGCCCATCCCCACTGCGCCTGACTTCTCTATCTTGGCCTTCTCCACTACCGTGACTTTACACTTCGAGCCGCACCAGTACTTAGCCTCAAACGCAGCGCCGCAGCCGGCCATCCCGCCGCCAACTATTAATATGTCGGTCTCTACGACTTTAGTCGGGGGGTTTATAGCCGACATATTACTGCCCACCGGCTTGCTTTACTTTTAGAGGAGACCCCACGATTCTAACCATCTGTTTTGGCCTCGGCAGCTCTGGGAAGCCGAGGTACTCAGGCTTGTCCTCAAGCGCCAGTAGTTCAGAGTCTAAGTCGTCTCTAGGCGGAATCTCCTTCGCCCCCCTCGCCGAGCCCCATGGAGTCGTCCTAATAGGCGAGGCGAAGTCGTAGACAGTGCCGTCGCGGAATACAATACGCCAATAGATCATATTCTTCTTAGTATCTCTTACAACGCCAACTCTCGCGCCTAGCGGCATAAAGTCGGCGTAAGACCTAATGTCCACCGCGTGTTCTGGACAGTATTTAACACAGTTTAAACACTCTGCACAAGAGACCGGGTCAGCGTTGTAGGCCCTCCTCACCTTGGGGTTGTAGTGCATATTGTCGGCGGGGCATATATCTACACATTTACCACATCCTTTACAAATCGAGCTGTATACAAACGTCGGCATAGTCCATTAGACATTACATTAAAAAAACATTATTATCTAAATACGGGAAATACAATATTTTAAGAACTCATGTCTATATATACACATGGCTGGAACAGAGGGCCCATTAATATTAAGAGAGGGTGGTTATACATATGTAAAAAGCCCAGTTGATTGGCTCGCAATCGACGTATTGGCAGTGTTGACGGTCTTGTGGATTTTAGGCACTCTTTGGTACAAAGGAGTAAAACAAGCGAATTTAATGAGATATCCACAAATAGAGGCGTTGATTACATACCCCGAGTGGGACCAGAAGCTACTTAGAAATAAGCCGAGTATAGGAGCCAAAGCCATTCCGTTGTTTTTCAAAGTATTGTTCTACGACGTATTGGCTATGAATATTTTAAAATGTGAACGTGGAAAATCAGCCGCAGAAGTAGTACACACAAGAGGGGCTAAGCGGACGGCGAAATTGATGATGGTGTGGGGCTTCGTCTTTGCGGGGATATCTACGACATTAGCCTTCCTCACCTTCCCCCATAACTACATCGTATTGGATTTAACACACCCAGCCCGTATCTTTGGCATGTTAGGAGGAGTTTTAATAATCGTCGGCTCCCTCCTCTGGCTCTCTGTTAGATACAAAGAGGCGAATTATAGAGGCGTCTGGGACTTAATAGGCGCCGACTATTTACCAGTAATTATTTTCTTAATCGGCGTCTCGGGCTTTGCCTTACAAGCCGCGATATATCTATATGGAATGGAACTACGGAGCCAAACGAGGTCTACAAGAATTAGGAA
>JAWBJM010000064.1:0-8538 GCA_038832545.1 Pyrobaculum sp. | reverse complement strand
GCAGAAATCTTCCGAGACACCTACCGCTCAATCGCGTTCACCATTGTAACCATTCTGCCTGGATCCCTGATTAGGTACGCGGTGTCTAATCCATGAAGTGGTGTAGCATATCTGAGAAGACGCTGGAACTCAACGTCTGCAGCTGCATAATCGAAGACCTGAAAAGACGGGGGATAAGGCCCGCCTACATCGAAGGCTACACGTTGAGGTATGAAGACACCCACGGCAAGAGTTACGAATAGTACATCATCTCTCTACACGGCTGCAAAATCAAGTACTTGGTCAACAAAAGTAGTTCGTACATTAATCAATTCTCGCCCGGTCCTTTCCGTCTAGCGATGAAAATTCGGAAGCCTTCAACGAAGGATGGTTCATATAACGTACCATTAAAGATTTCACACATATGAACTGCAAGTCAATTCGATCTCATTTTTGTTTACTTCTATTGCTCAAATGATGGAGAATTAAAGTTCTTCTTAAGAGAGCAATTCTCGAAAGGTACTAGGGAAATGATAGTTTTCGCGGAGTATCCCTAGAGAATAGCCGAAGTAGAGCATGAAGGGATCGATCGAGCATCGGCTTTGTATAATGGATATAGAACAGAAAACACCACTACTGGTATCAGAGGAGGGATAAATCAAAGAGAACAATAACATAAGATCGATTAAGCTTAAACTAAATTATGATCTCTTACCTTAAATTTTTCATTTAATTAGTATCACGGGAGCAAGTTTTGCTAGGACAGACCCTTTCACATACCCGTGACTAATAACGTACAATGAATTGAAGCGTTCAATATCGTATCCGTGATCTGAAAGTACCATAGTTTTTCTCTCTAACGGTAGAGTGCTAACATATGCCATCCTTTTAATCAGAATGGAGATGAGATTTTCACGGGTTAGGCCACCAGGAGGCATGTCTGTATGGAGAAGTGTATCAAGTCTCTTTATAATTAATCCATGAAGACTTGAAGCTACATCAGCCATCCTATCGGCACCGAATATTTCCTTAAATGGTTGAGTGATAGCTTTGATATTGATAAATGTTTTTACAATTGGCATGAACCCTTTCCTGTAAGCCAAAGACCATAAGGCATACATATCGGGAATCCCCAGACAATCAACAACAATAACGTACCTGTAGCTGGATCTATGCTTCTCAACAAATTCTCTCATCTCAGATAAAGTATCATAGTTAATAACTCTAAGAATCCGAATTATCTCAGCAACTGAATTCACGAGAAACCTATTTTGTTCAGGTAAGTTTCTAATATCTTCATCAATACCTCTTAGAAAAATTTCTACAAATAATTGGTAATTATTTTTATACAAACTGTAAAAAGAAGTAAAAAATTGATGTATTCTAACTTCGAGATCACTTAGTTCCATAGAGGTCTTACCTCAAGCTTTTTAATATATTTTCTCAAGCTGTTTATATATGTTTTCAGGCTACTTTTAGACGTTGTGTCGAAACTTAACACCATATATATTTCTCCTTTATCATAAGTATCGATAGCATTCATTGCTTTTGCAATGAAATCTATATCTTCTTTTTGTTGATGTTCTTCTATATGTAAACCTAGATCTTCTACTTTAGTAGTTGTTGAGATGACTTTTTCAACTTCAAAAGTTATTGTTATACCATCAATTTTTTTCACTATCTTAATTTCTTCAGCTTTACCTGGCTCGGTAATGTGCTTCTTCAAATCCTCTGTAGAGATTAGTTTCATCGCTTCGGTAACAGTACTCGGAGGTATGTAGACTAGACGCGACTGGTAGGGAAACGTATTCATATCCCTACTTATTGAGCTTTTCCCGCTGTTCTTCAGATCATCGGTAACCATTCTGAGAATGATGGAGCGTGCAACGTTAGTATCATCGATGAAGCCTGCAAGATTTTTCACTCTATCAATGAGATCTTCGCATAGACTTCTTAGTCTGTCATCCCTAGCTCTGCGCAGTCTTTCCACCAGCTCATTGTATAGCCTAGGATCAGAGCTAAAGAGTATACTACCACTTTCCACACTCACGGTACCAAGGTTATAAAGCAAGACATTGCTTTGAATCGTTCCTTCCGTCGTGAAGCTGCAAGTATATACGTAAACATGGCTTAAAGCTCTTGAGTATGAATTAACGAAACAGTTGATCGCTTCGACAAACCTATCCTTCAGCGCTCTGTGTATCTCATCCAACTCTATTTCTATGAGCTTCTTCATTTCCTCCGGGAGCCTACTCTCACCTCTAGAATACTCAAGAAGGTAGTCAAGGACTATCTTGCTGGTAGCTTCCTCAATCGCTTGGTATCTTGCAATATTCTTGAGAACGTCATCGTAGGGTACCGGCACCGCTAATGCAATATTGAACCTAGCCTGCTCCTTCAGCCAGTCGGATAAGCTGCGCTTTCTCGTAAGCTTCGTCCACTCGTTAACTATGGTATCTACATCCATCTTCGTACCAACCCTAATTTTTTCATCAAAGTATCTAACAAGCTCCGCATCTGCGTAAATGACTAGGTACACAGTATCTGGATCCAATCTTTTAGTAACATTTTCGAGGTCTTCATATCTACTGACTGTAATAATTTGAGCATTTCTAGAAATTATGTCAATCATATGTAAGTATTTCATAAATGTTTCTGTTATAAGTTTTTCTCTATCAGTATAAAGAGAGTTATATCTATCGTTAATGTATTTGTGGTATAATGCAACAATACTTACGATTGGAACTACAAAGTAAATATACATATTACCACGTTTTATTGAATGAATATACTCTAGGTTACTAATTATATCTAATGCCTCGCTAATCTTTTTAGGTTCTATTCCGATAGATGTAAGCAAATCTATTATTTCACGTTCAGATACCGCGGGTATGGTACCGGAGTACCTACCTAGCTTATACGCTCTGATAATATCGATTAGAAGGTCCGACCTACCGGTGATGGATGCCGTGAAAATAGTGTTCACGATGAGCCGCGCAACGTTTCTTGCGTCAGGGCTCCGTACTTCGAATTCATCGATAGACCTAATAAGCTGGCCATAGATGGATTTGTATTTGTCCGCGATACCTCCCCCTTCTGGGAATAGAGCATCAATAACTTCTTCACTGAAAACAGCTGGTGTAACGATCGTGAACCCCAATCGAATGGAGTTTAAAGTATAAACAGCGATAGCCTTGATGAGCGACCTAAGATGCTGAGCCTGCGGTATGTCGCTCTCCGCTTTTATTACCCTCTCTATGAAGTGGTCAAACATCGGATGAAGTACGTCCTGACGAGCTCCGATTTTCCTGAGAATGATCTCCCTAGCTTCCTTCACCGAAAGCCATCTCGTCTCTAAGACCGGTTCCAGTCTGCCTATCTGTGAAATAAGAGATTCCGCCAGGATAACCAGTTCATCTTTTTCATGCAACTGCGCCACTCTCTCGTAGTCTCGCCTTGCTGATGCCACTAGAATAGCGAAACCCCTTCCATAGTGCCTAAGATAATCGATAAGTTGAAGCGTAAAGCGTATCGTGAGCTTAACCCATTTACGGTCAGACTCGGAGCCCCCATACGTTAGAACTGCATGATGAAGCTCGTCAATCAGTATCACTAGTTTCGTACCCTCTTTTCTTAGAAACTTTACAAACTCCGATGCCTCCGGCATTTTACCTGTCGATATACATTCTTCGATATACGATGCAGCTTGATGCTCTCCTATTTTTCGAAGAGAAGATGCAAATAGCCGTAAGAACGTCGTAGGGACTTCAGAGGGTGTCCTAAGGTCAACGACCAGGATTGCTGTTTCCGTCGCAATATCAGCATTCAGTCCGAGTTTATGGTACTCTTCAAGCTCTTCTTTCAGATTATTGTAACTATAGATGAGATAAGTTAACAAGGTCAATAGGTGAGTTTTACCACTACCCATATCTAAGTTTAACCAGGCGGTGAATGGTTTGTTGCTTCGTAGGGCTTCGAATACCTTTACTAGAAGTTCTCTAAACGTATCTGTTAAAACCGTAGATTTGATAAAAAGTATACCATGAGCCTCCAGCAGCTTATTCTCATCCTCAAGTAACCTGCGTGCAATTACACTCAGTTGAGGAGCGAGTTCATCCGGTGCGGCTTTGGCTAGAAAGCGAACTTGATTTTCGTCGACAACATATTTAAGACTTGGTGGGAGGCTCATCTTACCACCTTTTTAAGTACTGCTAAAATAGCTTCTTTAGTTTTAACGTCAGCGGATGACACCTTCTCCCAAGCTAACGTTGCGATGGCTAGAGCTAGCGGCGCATACAAGCTATGCTCTCTAGCGAACTCCTCGGCCGACCTAATACCCCCTTGTTGAATCCTATCTATAAGATCGTATATCAGAGCTAAGGCTCTAGAAATAAATAACCCCCTGCTTGCCATAGTTTTTGGATCTACGAGAGAATCTACCTGCTTCCAACTGCTTCTTTGTCCTCTCACGGTAACGGAATCTAATGACACCCCAAGTACCTGAGAAATCTTGTTGGCAAAATCATGAGGAACTAAAAGCCTGTGACTCCGTGCGTCATGATACGATGCTAAGAGGAGCATTAGATAGAGTCTAGATACGGTATCAATGCTTAAGTCTGGAAGGCTTGGATATGCATACTTTACTAGCTCTTTCAAAACAGTATTAATAGAAATTTCTAATGCTTTATTCAACATTTTTATATACATAAGTCTGTATTCTAACGGATGCACTGAGGGTAGCTCGAACACGGTTATTCCAGCTAATCCATCTGCTATCGATGTCACAAGTGCTTCCCTTAAATGGTCTATACCATACCTACCTAGTATGAACGTAAGACTATCCTTTACCCTCCTAGCGATTTCATTCTCAAATCTCGGATCGTTAACATCCAGTATCAGCTCTCTCTTGTAGTGCGGTCTGGCAACGATTACGAGGCTTGTAAAGAAGGCATTTGTGTGCACCGCAACACGTCTTTGAGAAGATTGAGTCCACACCTGCCAAACCTTAGTTACAGCGTATCCACTTTCATAATATTTTTGGAATAACTCTTCCCAGCCGATTAATTTACCGTAGGAATACCATACTATAAGTAATCCATCAGGTTTGATAACTCTTGCACATGCATTCAAAAATTGCTTGAAATCCCTACCAAATTTGCTTTCACCACCTATTCTTTCCGGAGGCTCACCGTGCATCTCTACGTTTCTCGGTATCTCAGGGCTGAAAGGACTCCAATTAAGCTTAATTCTATCTTTTGGGAATAAATCATCTAATACGTCTCTCACTGCTGCTTGAATTATTACCCAAAACAATTCCGTTATACCAGAGTAATTATGTTGTTCATAGTAAGGCGGATCTACGTTTACTAAATCTACGGATTCCGAGGGCAAGTACTTATCTATTTCTCTAGCGTCCCAAATATATATCGCATCCATACCTTCGTGCCATAATCCTCCTAGCGATTCACATAATAACTTGATAACAGGAAGCATTCCACCGGTTGTGGTTTCGATTTCTTCGTCGATACCTGCTTCAATGTTTTCTTCCGTGGCTTCGAAAGCCCATGGTAGAGTATAAAGTATATTTGCATCTATAAAGTCACACCCTAGTCTAGCCTTTCTCGAGAGAGCATATTGTGAGCCAACAATATCTCGAATACTGTTTACACCATAATCCCATTGGGTTAAGATAGCATTATAGTTAACAGTTTTTGCGAGACCTAAAGCTAGGTATAGTACTACTGCTACGCCTAGTTCGCCGTAAGTTTTTTTTAGCTCTCTAGATCTCTCTCTGATGTATTTAATCGATTCGTACAGGAAAAGCAATTGTCTAGGCGTAAAGAGGTAATGCCAGAAATCTAGGCCCTCCTCCCTAACTGGGCTAAAGACTTCATTATTTTCAGGAATTTCAGTTATTGGAAGGTACTCAGCTATGGGACTCTCTCTAGCTACCCTGGCAAGCTCTCTTGCAGATTCTACAAGAATTCTCTCATCCTCCGGCGATGTTTCTCTGTACTTTGTACCGGCTACGTAGACGGCAAGAATAGTGTAGTATTTCGGAATATCATCTGCGACAGATTCATCTCCTTGCAGCAGTCTATTTATAACTTCTTTGTGTTTTTTAATCCAATTTTTCCTCAGGTTTTCAACGCTGATAGGTTTCTGACAGAAGGGGCAGATTGTGAGAGAGGGCCCAACTGTGTCTGAGATTTTGAACTTAATACGTCTTTTTTCATTATCTACATACCATGCTGCATATCTCTTCCCTTCGTGAAGGGCTGTCTCCTTTACTACTGGTATTATAGCTCCGCAACTATGTTCTGTAGAGGGAACCATGATGTACGCTTTTTCATCTTTGATGTAGTACTCTCCTATCCTTCTCTCCAGATATTCTACGAACTTTTTAACCTCTTCTTTAACTAAGTCGTAGAGTTTTGCACCATACTTGGCAGGGAACTCTACCGTAGCTCTTAGCAGCAAGTACGAAACAGGATTGTAATCCCCGGCTATGACCGTCAGTCCTAATCTTTTAGCTTCAACTGGTATAGACCCTCCACCGGCCATGGGATCAACTACGATGTAGTTAATGGGATTACCGTTAAGAAATCTAGATACTAAATCGTTATCTGGGTTAACCATTGATAATGGAAGATATATTTTATTCTTTGTTATAGACTTTTTCAGATTATCAAATCCTATAGCTTTTAGAAACTCTTCGAGTTCCGTCGAATGATGTAGAAGAGAAGCCAAAGTAACAGCTCTAGTAGCTGAGAGGGGTAATCGTGCAGGATAGTACATAAGGTTATGGACTTTTGGAAGATTTTTTGCTTTTAACCTTCCAACTCCTAGCATTGATTCATACCTATTTCTAATGTCGCGCGGTACTAGCTTTAAAAACGCCATTTCGTATTCCGACACCATGTTTATTTCGGCGAGAGGAATCTTCGTTTCTATGAGTTTCTGCAAAATGGTTCACCCCTGAGTACAATATCGATGGAGTTTTAATATTTTCGCCAAAATACTAGATAATGATTGAAGTTTTCTCCTCGAGATAAGTGGACCGTTTTTCCTGTATCCGTTTTTTGCGTCTAGTTGCTCGAATATCAACTCCACTGTTGATTTTGGGACACCGGTGCGTATTAGCTCCTTCAGTAGTTCTTCGCTAGGTGCTGTTGACAGGCTTGCAACTATCCATGTTAGTACGGCTAACACGTAAAAAGGTTTGACAAGTATCTCCTCTATACCGTTATTACGGCTAGCTCCAAATACTTTTGATAAGATGCTGAATAACGCTTTAGCTCTGGCACCGCCTATAGCTAGGAGGGGTGGAAGCTCATTTGAAAACATGTAAAACTTCAGTTTTTTGCCATCGAATGTAACGTAGGCGTTCATAACTCCAAATCGCAAAGCGAGACACCCCTTCATTATTCGCGCCTATTAGGCCTTTGTATCAGCCGTGTTTTGCATCGTGATTTGATGATGGTCATATTCGATTGTAGATGTGCGGAATAATGAAATGAAGACACGGCGATAGCTCAAGCTCAGGATAATTAACGCTAGTCATATGGGTTTCTACCCATGCTTTTCTGATTGACTAATCGATAGTGGATGTGCCGGAGCTTATGGGTGCTTTATCTAGAGTAACCCCATTTTGCTTTCTAGTTCTTTATAGCTTTTCTTTCTCTCGTACAGCGCAATTACCTCGTCGATGGTTACGACTCTAAAGTACTGCCTTACTTCGTGCAGTGCGCCGCCTAGCCAATTCAATGCTTCTTCTTTTTTCTCGCTCGTTGTTACAAGGACAGCTATTGAGTTCCATAGGTCGACAGCGTGTTTGAGCTTCATGAGGTCGGCGTAGAGGTCACCGCCAATACTGACTTCGAAGACCATGTGGGGCACTGCTTTTGGCAGCTTCTTCCAGGCTAAGTCGATCCGCTTGCCCTCGATCTCCACTTCTCGCTCGACGATCTTCCCTTGAAGTTGTCCTATCTTCTCGAGGATTTCAACGACGTCGTCGTGGGAAGGCTTCGTCACGCTCTTGGGAGGCGTATTCCTCAAGGTGAATTCATTCAGCGCACGTTCGAAGACCGCCACCGAGTACGTAGCTGGTTTACCTTCACCGAACAGCAGTATCGACCAACGATCCGGTGCGGGCTTTAACTTTCTAACCCCGAGAGCTGCTAGCTCTTCCTTGCCTAACGGCCTCACCCTATCAAAAACCTCTAGCGGTAGAGGATCATGGGGGGTGGGGGCGTGCACCACGGGCTGCAGCAGTTTTAGCTTAACTTGGAGCGGGTAGCCCGTGGGTTTCTCAACCCAATATCTAACGGGTTCGCGACTCCTAAAGACGTCGGTTACTTCAGCGACACCCCAAACGCCCTTCCATCGATTGTGCTCGAAGTAGAGGAGGGCTTTTACACCCCTTCTTAAAGCCTCCCACCGTTTCCTGTTCACATCGTTATCCGGAAACCCCCATAACCCTTCTTCAAGCAGCGACTTAAAGTGAGGGTGCGAAGAGCTGAGCAGATTAATAATGCAACCGACCACTTTAGTGCTTTC
>JAWBJM010000063.1:0-8670 GCA_038832545.1 Pyrobaculum sp. | reverse complement strand
CTAGTGACAACTGCGCAACCGGAGCCGCATTCCGCCTCGCACAGCTCCACGGCGTATTGCTCAGCCGGCTTCTGCTCGGAGAGACGGCACTCCAGGCCGTACCTTCTACACAGCTCGAGGTAGCGCCTTGCCAGCGGCATGTGAGACTCGTGCCAGGCGTCCACCACAAACACAACGTTAACGCCGGCTTCGGCGGCTGATTTAAACAACTCCTCGGGGTAGGAGAGCGAGGCCGCCACTGAGAAGACGTCTACGTAGAGGCGTCTGTAATTGGCCCAGGAATCCGGCAAAAGCTCGAAGACGCCTTTCCTCGTTTTAACTCTCATAAAACCTCTCTGCCAGAAATTTCGCAGTGGCCAGCGGCACCTCCTCGCCCTCCACTTCCGCCACCTCATAACTGCCGCATTTCACGACTATCCGCCTTGTATTTGAAATAACCAACACCCTGTACCTCGGGTTTGCGTAAAAGGTTAGGTCTCTCGCCCCCACGGGCTTTACGTAAACCTCGCCGTCTGCCGCGATCCTCTGCCTGCACTCCACCTCCGCCTCGGCCACGTACACCCGCCTTCGCTCAAGCCTCTCCAAGGCCTTCTTATATCTACGATAGAGGAGGACCGCCGCAACGTGGGTGCATATGTCTTTCTTTCTACGCAGGCCAAAGGTGGAGAAGTAGCAGGTGCAGTACCACTTTCCCTCTTTTTCGGAAAACCACACCTGGTAGAGAGGCCTCCAGTCCCCCAGCTCCCGCCTACCCTCCACCAGGTAGAGATCCTCTCTAACCTCTCTAACGTCGCCGAGCCTTAGCAAGGCTCTTCTCATCCAGCTGTGGGACTTGCCGGGGAAGTCTTGTCTCAGCCTCTCCACCGCCTCCCTTAGGGGGTCGCGGCGGTTATGACTGCCCATATGGAGGCACCGTCATGCGGAGCTGGCCCCAGGTGCCGCGAAGCGGCACGAACTTCGAGAGATGTTCCAAAGCCCTCACCGATGCGGCTCTAATAGTCACCACCGCCTCGGAGGGGGAGAGGGGGGTGGTACGGCTCTCGTCCATATCCCAGTCGGGGAATCTGATAATCAACTTGATGTAGCCAAGGTGGCGCTGGAACTCTCTAAACGAATGAGAGACTAACACGAAAAACCTCCCCGAGGCCCTCCCAGTCCTCAAGTGGTCTGTAAGCAGAGAGTACCTATTCGCAAAGGCCAGAAAGCGGTGGGCCTCGTCAATGACGTATATGACGTTCTTGGCGGAGCGGGTCAGCTCCAAATGGAAGAGTACGTATGCTAAGCGGCCAACGCGGTCAAGGCCGGAGATGTCAATACACGTGGAGCGGCCGTGTTTAATCGGCACATCCGTCCTGCTGAACTGCTCAGTGTCGAAGTGGACTAAACGCCTCCTAACCGCATACGCCGTGTCCATTTCGTGGGACTCGGCGATTTCCACAATGCGCTGTCTAATCTCGCCCAGCGTCTTGTAGCCGCGCTCTATAGCGCGGTGGAGTAGCTCTGCCATTGCGGGTGTTAGCAAATAGGGATATTCGCCGTATGTGGCCGCGAGGCTCTCCTCCAGTATTTCCACCACGCGGGCCGGCTGTAAATCAAGGGGATTTACCGAGAACTTCCCCGAGTGGTCGCATAATCTGGGGCTTTGGAAGTCCTCTGCCGTGTCGTAGATGATAACAATATAGTCAGGGGGAATGTCCCTGAGAGACCACTTGATTAGGCTAGTCTTTCCCGTTCCCGGCAGGCCGGTTATCAACGCATTACCCTCAACTGACGTGACCAAGTGGAATAAGTAGCGGTGCATCATGCCCCCAGCGCCCTGAGGCCGAGGTCTGTTATGCGCACTGTCAGCGTCAGCGTGTCTATGCGCACAAGGCCCATTTGAGACGCGCGTATAAGCGCCTCGCCATAGCGTTCCTGTGCGTACTTCAACGAGAGGAATCCTCCGGACTCCCACATCGTCTTCAACAGCTCAAACACCTCTTGGTCGGTTACTTCTGCAACGGGCTCAGGCACTAACGGCTTGCACAAGCGCCCCCCGCGCCACTCCTTCTTCATGGCGAGGCCTTCATGCGTCAACGACGACACAGCCATTATCACGCGGTCGGCAATAACAGCCCTGGGGTCGTACACTGAGGTGTAGACGCGCAAAACGCCGTCTAAGGCCTTAGCCGTGGCCAATAGGTCTGTGAACTGGGGCCAGGCGTCTGAGTACACCTCCACTAACCACCCCCCGCCGTATTTGACGTCTAAGTAGTGCGCCAGCGCCAGTCCAATGGCCAATTGGACTGGGTCGGCGAGCGCCATCTTCATCTGATACTGCCCGGGCTCCTCTCCCAGCTCCGAATAGTCGGCAAAGCGGAATAGTAGGCATAACGGCGAAGAGCATTGGAGGAGGTCGGAGGTGCGCCTTATGGGCGATATCGGGTAATTATACCTAAAAAATATTGTAGTAAACACCAGCTGACCCTCCGGCGTCAGCTCAAAGTCAATGCCAGTCGTCTTGTCGGCCGGGCATATGGTGTAATGCCTCTCGGCTTTGCCCTCCATGACCGAGCCAATGACAATTTCCAGCGTCATTAACACGTCAATTGAACAGGAACGCCTATCATCGAAAGCAGTTGGTTTGCCCAGAGGCTGTATATTGGGCAACCCTTCTTGAAGTAGCTGAGGGCTATCCTAGGCTTGACCGCGTCGTCTAGCCGAATTACCGCCAGCCTCGCCGGGCTTGCGTTAACGACGTATCCCTCATAACGCCATATTTGCGCCAATTCATAACGCCTAGACGGCTTCACAATAGCCCTAGGGTCGCACCCGATTACAAGAGCGTATCTGCCGGAGCGGAAGAGCTGGGCGATTAACTCGATAGAGCGTTGTAGCACAAAGCCGTAAACGCAAAACTGCCTCTCCACGTGCCCCGAGATGTAGAGAGAGTCAGACGGCTCAAGCCACCTATCTGCCCTGCGGTCTCTGCGGAGGACGTAAACCTCCTGCGGGCTTTTCACGACCACCACGTCTCCGAGCTGGGCGTATGGAGTGTTAACCAGCCTCCAATAGGAGGAGAACAACAGCCCCCTCACCCTAATGGGAACTCCCCACTGGGGCTGAATATCGGGCGGCATGGGAGGGGCGGGGGGAGGCGGCTCGGGCACAGTCGGCGAGGGCTCCCCGGCCATTTTCCGCAACAGTTCCGCCATGTCGACAGTACCCGTACCCGGCGCACCGCGCCACGCCTCTTCCCTCGCCACTGCCATGGGGTCGCAGAGGTCGGGCCTCCTTAGGCAGATCTCCCTCTCGCTCATTTTCTCGGCGGCTTTAACTGGGGATCCAGCGGTATTTTCACGTGGTATTTAATCTCGCGCGGCGATAACAATAACACGCCCATGGCATAAGGCTGTCCTCCCAGAGACGTCTCGTAGGGAGTAAGCGCGCTGGTTAGGTAGGAGATGTCGGAGGGGCTGAGGACTAGTACGTCTACGCTGTGTTTTAACGACCTCATGGGGCCTCCCAAGACTAGGACAATAGAGGCCGTCTCAAGGAGCATTCTGTCCAGCATAGTGGCCGACTGTATTACAAACCAGACGGCAAAGCCGTATTTGCGCCCGCCCCTCACCATGTCCTTCAAAATGCGGTTTAAGACGTCGCCAATTCCCAAGGTGTCTAAAACTCCAACCTCGTCGAAAAGCACCACGTACTCTAGCCTTTCGGTCTTCCTCTCGGTGAGCTTGTCCAAGATGTAAATAAGGAGCAGGGTGGCCCAGAAGCCCTGCGCCGCCGAGTCTTTTTGCCCAATTAGCGATATGTCAAAAACAATATGCCTCCCCTCGAATTTTACGAAATTAGGCCTAAACCCCTTCCTAGCCGCCTCCTCCTCCAGATAAGACCTAAGAGACTCCGGCCCCTTGTAGTCAATTCTCAACGCAGCGGCAACAGGCGTAAACCAGACGCTCCTGGCTAACACCTCGGGAAGATCCTCGGGAAGCTCGGCGGGCACTTTATACACCCTCGCCCCCACGAGCCCGGCCCACCTCTCGTAATCGCCGTGGGGGTCAATGACAACCACGCCTACTTCTCTCGCCAGTTGTTTAAGCCAGCTGGCCACAGTCCACGACTTCCCCATCCCCGAAATGCCCACGATAACTCCGTGGACGTTGGGCAGGGCGTCTATGGGCACGGAGACGGGGCGTCCGAATCTGTCGTACGCCAGGGTAATGTAACGGCTCTTGCCCAAAAGCTGGCCGCCGTAGAATATGGGAAAACGCATTAGGTCGCCGGTCAAGGCCTTGACCCCGTCTTTTAAGCGCCACATCTCCGCCTGGGCCAAGTAATCCAGAGAGAGGTTCTGAGTGTGAACGTCGGCGGTGCCGAATGGATACACTACAATCGGCCTCTCGTTGTGATGTGAAATTCTTTCCAATAACGGCGTCAGCTCCCCAAGCCGCACTAGCCTCTTCCCAGTGTCCCTGCCCTCGTATGTCCTTTGGAATTTCTTAATCACTTCAGTCGGCGGCCTGTCGGCAAAGGCCACTGCCCACCGCGGCATTGAGGCGTATATCCTCGCGTCTGCCCCTGCCAGTAGTTCAAGGATTTGGCGGTTTGCAGGCCAAGACTCGGCGAGGCTCCTGTGGGTGAACCTGACTATCAGCGGCACCTCTACGTAGCCGTTAACAAACCTGTGGACAACCCACAACCACAGTGGGAGGACTGCCGCTAATACCCACGCGCCGCCGAGGAAGGAGTAAAACAGCCAGAAGGCCGCCGTGAGGTAGGGCCATTTGCGCAAGGGCCGCCCAGCGCCTAGAGGACCAACCCAAGCCCCCTCCCGCGTAACGACGTAGAACTCGTTAAGCACGGCCTCTACCTGCTTAACGCGGGCCGGGTCAAAACGGCGGCTAGTGAACCTAACGAACTTCTCATCGCCGATAACGACATAGGTGAGCCACTCTCCCCGTTGTAGAGACAGCTTATTGTACAGCTCGTGTATGGCCTCGGCGCTCTCCACTCCGAATAAGCTCCTATTCGGCTCCATTTTCCAAAGCCAGTGGTACAACCGATGCCTAGGGTCGTAGGCACACCTTTCGTCATCAGGATGTTTCATACGAATGGGCTCTATCGGCGCAAATCTGCTGTACAGCCATACTAACAAGTCCTCGCCGTGCATTAGTATAAGCGGTATCAGCAGTAGAGCAACGGGAGGCCACTGGGGGGCCGTGACGGCCACGAACAACAGCCCCCCGGCGAACAAAAGGAGTACTCGGTTGTAGTACTTCATGGCCCCCTCCTCTCGCCCTTGTGTTTCATTAGAATTTCGTCCATTTCTTGCACGGGTATCCTCCCCTTGTAGGCCAGCTCTCTGGCCTTGTTGTAATCCCCGCGGTGGAGGGCATCTATCACGGCCCTAACATCGGCTCCAAACATCACGGCGCGGAGAATAATTCCGTAATAGTCTTTGTTGTGCCAGAGGTCAATTGCCTTTTTGTAACACTCATAGTCGTGTAAAAATTCCACACAGAGGTCCCAAGCCTCTAAGTTCTTCGGCTTAACTTGGAGTATTTCGACCCAGCTTTGTTGAGGGAGGACGCCAATCTTAGTGCCAGGAGGCATGGGGTCTGGGAGCGTCCGCACTCCCTTGGACAATTTGCCCAGCTCCTCCATCTTCTTCATCAGCTCTTTCCTCAGCTCGAGATAGCCGACTTCCCTCCTTTTGGTCATAGCCCGTCGGCAATTTCCTTTACCGCCCTTACTATCCTCTTCCTAGTCTTCTCAAAACCCTTGAGTTGCGCCACTATTGGCGGTATTCCAGCTTGCATTGCCCAGTGGACGCGTGAATCAAATGGCACACCGCTAAGAGACCACCTAGAGGCCTTGTTCATCACTATGTGGATACCCTCCTGCCTAAATTGCTTGAAGTGTTTAACGTCGGGAGGCTCTAGCACTACGACATATACATCGGCAGGAGGCACATCGTATGGTGCTGAGTCAATTACGGCGTAGTGGGCGCCCATGTCGGCGGCCTCGTCCAAGTCGGCGGCTGGGGGGACGTAGTCCTTTAACAGGTGGGAGCCAGCTTTAGTTATACTTCTATCGATATAGACAGCTTTAGCCGATGCCAGATGCAAGTATATTGCCAACGACGTTGCTATTAGGGTCTTCCCCGAGCCCGGAGGGCCCACAACGGCCACTGTTTTCATGTCCCAGCACCTCTCAACTGGGGAAAAACCTTGCCCAGCCACTCCTCTACTTCTTTTAACGCCTCCCTCACGAAAACTTCGCCGTAGGGAGTCAGCCTCGCCACGCCGTTTTCAATTACTGCCTCCCTCTTCACAAGTTCAGGCCAGACTCTCCAGTCGTATCTCACCCCGAGCGCCTCCACGGCCCTCTTGGCTACGGCGTCTAACTCCTCTACTGTGGCGGGGCCTTTGACCAGCCTCCTCAGTATGACGAGGCGGATGTACTCGCCCGCTGGGCTGTAGCGCTCAACGGATGTATACGACACCATCGGCAGTGCTTCCAATTCTGAGCGCTCCCTCGGTCTTTTCGATTATTATTCTACTTTTCTCAATAACAAGGCCGCATAGAGATACATGCGTGTCGTTTGTAATTACTCTCACCCTTCCGTACACTACTAACTCGCTGCCTGGGTTTTCCGCCGCGAGCCTAACGGCTTGGCAGGCGGCTGGCGTTGTGGTGTAGGCGAATATGTAGGCGAAGGCTGTAATGGCAATTACCGCCAGCGCCGTGACGGCGGCTAGCTCTATGTACTCCTCAATCACGGCCTAAGCCGAGGGCGCGGCATATTATATTGACTTAATGCGAGTGAGAATGTGGTCAATGGACTTGCGGTTTTCGCGGTCTTTTAATATATCGTTGGCTATCGACTCGCCGTAATAATCCCTAATGGCAACACGCTTAATTGCCACGGGGGTGATTTTCCGGGCGATTTTCATTTCGTCCTTTTCTAACTGGTTTACCACCACTAAGGAGGAGTAGGCCATGTAGCGGCGGTACTGCTCCGCCTTGACGTCAGATATGCGGGAGATAAGGCGGCGGTCGGCGACAAAGACGTTGTAGGCGCCAATTTTCTGCAACTTCGCCAGTAGGTCTAGCCGCAACGCGGCAGTGGTGTCGACAATTATAGTATCCACCGGTATTCTAAGGCGCTGCACTAGCGCCGGGAGGTGCTCTATAAAGTCAACAACGACTTCCTCCGCCTCTTTGGCGAAGTCCTCTCCGTAGCGCATAAATAAATCGGCCGCCTCGTAGCCCGGGATGATGTACAGCATGGGATTAACGCGGTGGACATACGGCATTCCCACGTCGAGATACGGCGCCAGCCACCCCGGCTTTTTAGGCGCTCTGAAAAGCTGTGACAGCTCCGCCTTCTCCCAGTCCATGTCCACTAAAAGCGTATACCCCTTGGCCACTGCAAGAACACTGCTTAAGGTGGTTTTCCCAACTCCGCCGTCTAAAGAGGCATGTACTACTACTTTAACGGGCCTCACGCCTCCTCCAGCCTCCGGGCGGATAAACCTTTGGCCAGTTCCTTCAACAGATCGGCCACCGGCCTATCCCTCCCGAAGGCCGCCCTCAGGGCGTCTCTTGCCTTCTTGTAGGCGAAGGCGGCGTAGGTTAAAAACACCGAGTAGGGGACTGCCCCCTCTCTCTGCGGCATAATTAAAGCCCTGGCCCTCCCCAAAGCCCCCTTGTCTAAATCCCTCAGCCTCCAGAGGTAGCCCTCGAACTCAGCCCTAACCACTCCTCCCCTCGCCTCTAAAACTGCGGCGAAAGAGGAAAGGCATAGCACCGCCAGCGCCTGGATTTTAAGGAGGGGGCTGCGGGAGCCCTCCCTCCTGAGCCCCTCTTCGCACCAACACCAGACTGAGGCCATCTCCCAAGCCAGAGGCCCCAGCTCCGCCGCCGCTCTTTTAGACGGCTCGCACTTCATAACAACTCCCTCAGCCTCTCCACCACTTCCTCAACTCTAGACGCCAAAGCGCTTAACTCCTCTGCGGTAAAGCTCTCCGCGAGGGCCAACACGATCACCGCCAGGGGAAACGCGGGCCTAACGCCGGCCCTCCTCAAAGCCTCTGCCACTGTTGTGAACGCGGCCCTCCCCCCGCCGCGCCCCACAAAGCCGGCCTTTTGTTGTGAGCCATCAGCGCCACCGCCGTCTTCCCAGCCCGCACGCCCGTGCCTGGGGGCTGTGTCCCTCGCCCCGCCGGCTAGAGCCAAGAGGGTAGCGGCGTCTTTCTCCTCGTGCAACATCACTCCCAGCATGTCGAGGGCGGCGAAGTCTATTTTATACACGCTGAGCAAGCCCGCCTCTCTCAAGGCCTTTACTAAAGCCGCCACTACCCTTTCAAAACACGCGGTCTCCACCACGGCCGCAGGCCTGGCCTCGTATTTATCCGGGAGAAACCTCGCCCTCCTCCCCCCTCCCCTCTCCACTACTAACAACGCCCCCTATAGCGACAGCCTTACGCCGCCGATTTCCACCGTGAGGGGGGAGGACTGGCCGACGTGATAGCCGGCGACTACGTCCACGGCATCCGCTTCCGCGACCTCCTCAACGGAGGCCGGCCTAATGTTCTGACACATAAGGGAAACGGCTTTTATTAATGTCGAGAAGTGGGGCACGGGGGCAGTGGGCCACGGCTTTAATAATTAAAAGTG